>CAMLFV010000005.1 GCA_946479395.1 uncultured Flavobacterium sp.
AAACACGGCGGTTTTTATTTAGGATCGATCGGTGGACCGGCAGCTATTTTGGCAAAAGACAATATTTTACATGTTGAAGTAGTTGATTTCCCTGAATTGGGAATGGAAGCTGTTCGCAAGATCACCGTAAAAGATTTCCCTGCATTCATTATTACAGATGATAAAGGAAACGATTTTTTCCAGAATTTGTAAACAGTTATTCGTTTTTAGCTGTTAGTTATAAGCTTAAAGCTCTATAAGGTGCAAACTTTATAGAGCTTTTTTATTAAATTAATATTTAAAGGTAGCAATGCGTCTCTGGCTAGAGCTTGCGACTGAACGCAATTAAACAAATTCAGAGTGACAAACTGAACATGTTTAACTTCGTTCTGTTCGCGAACTCGAATCAGGATTTCATTATATCAGTAAACAGAGGTCATCCTGAACTTGGTTCAGGATCTCATCCAAAAAGTTTTTTTTCCTATGTGTAAAATATTCATTTCAATATGTAAAAATTAATTTACATTATATAAAATTTTTATTACATTTGGTTCGATCAATTTTTAAAACTATCTATTATGAAAAGTATTTATCTATTTCCGAACAAATTAAAAATTCCAGCTTTAGTGATTTTTATTATTTCGCTTACACTAGTTATATTAATTCCTTTTGAAATTGCATATGAACTCCGAGTTCCTGTATTTGCAATAGCTAGTGATCACTTTCTAAGTTCTGAAAATTCTTTTTATCTTTCTTTTGGAAAGGAAGATATTTATAATGAACTCGTCGACTTATTGTTTTTTTCTAGCGGTATAATTTTAGCTTTTTCTAAAGAAAAAACAGAAGATGAAATGATTGGTTTAATTCGATATAAATCTATAACTAATGCTACTTATTTTACCTTTATACTACTAATAATTAGTGAATTTTTAATTTTTGGTATGCCTTTCGTTTATATAATTATGTTTTTCTATTACGCTTTTATCTTATTTTTAAACATCTTCTATTACACCAAATTATTTATCTATAAAAAACAGTTCAGTTATGAAAACGAAGATTAAAGTATTCCGCGCCATTCATAACATCACACAGGCAGAATTGGCAGAAAAACTAGGTGTTACACGACAAACCATCAATGCAATCGAAGCCGGAAAATATGCTCCATCTGTAGAATTGGCTTTGCGCATGTCTAAAATGTTTAGTGTAACTGTAAATGAAATTTTTCAGTTAGACGATGAATAAATTTTGTTATCTTTAATTTATCCAACAAATAAAATCATGAAAATTCTTATAAAAATCCTTAAATGGTTTGCCATTGTTTTTATAGCAATCATTGCCCTTATGTACATTTTTGGTTACGGTTATTTGCTTCGTGCAGTTCGCGTAACGTATTTAACCGGTCATAAAACGGCTTTTTTAGAAGATTACAGTTATTTTAGTAATCGGGAGATTAAAAAAGGAACGGCGCAACCTTGGAATCTATCAAAAAATTACAATAAAGTTCCGGCTACCGAAAAGCTGAATCAAATACATAAAGACTTGCAAACTACATCGTTCTTAATCATTAAAAACGACAGTATTTTTCATGAAAGTTATTTCGATATCGGCAAAGAATACAGTAAAACCAACTCGTTTTCTATGGCGAAAAGCATTGTAACATCGGCATTAGGCAAAGCGATTGATTTGGGAATGATTCAAAGTTTAGACACTAAAGTAATCGATTTTTTACCAGAATTAACAGGAAAATTCGCTAAAGAAGTAACCGTTGGCGATTTAGCGAGTATGGCATCGGGTCAAAAATGGGACGAAAATTATTACGGACCAACATCAATTACCACACAGGCATATTTTAAAACCGATTTGCGTTCACTGATGTTAAGTTTACCGATTGATAAAAAACCGGGACAAGAATTTATCTATCAAAGTGGCGACACGCAATTACTAGCAATGGTTTTAGAAAAAGCTACAAAAATGACGTTGGCTGATTTTGTTTCGAAATATTTCTGGCAACCAATGGGAATGGAACATGATGCACTGTGGCAGATCGACCATAAAGATGACGGAATTGAAAAAGCATATTGCTGTATTGCAAGCAACGCCCGTGATTTTGCCAAATTTGGAAAACTGTATATGCAGCACGGAAAATGGAATGGCGAGCAAATACTTTCTATGAAATTTGTTTTTGAATCGATAAATCCGCGCTTTAAAGAAAGTCCGCAATATGGTTACGGCTGGTGGTTATCAAACTACAAAAACAAGCATATTTACTACATGCGTGGGCATTTGGGGCAGTTTACTATTGTAATTCCCGAAGATAATTTAATCATTGTTCGTCTGGGTCATATCAAAGGCTTGCAAACCACAACCGATCCACACAGCAACGATTTGTATGTTTATATCGATGAAACGTATAATATGTTAAGCAAAAAGTTATGATTGATAAAATAGTTTTACCGAATATTCTGTTTTTGGATATTGAAACCGTTCCGCAATCAGAATTTTTCAATGAATTACCTGAAGATGCACAGCAATTATTTGCCGATAAAACACAATATCAGCGTAAAGACGATTTAACGCCCGAAGAATTTTACGATCGGGCTGGAATTTGGGCTGAATTCGGGAAAATCATCTGTATTTCGGTTGGATATTTCACCATAAAAAATGCCGAGCGACAGTTTAGAACTAAATCAATTATTGGCGAAGAAAAACAATTGTTGGAAGAATTCAACGATCTGGTAAAAACACATTTTTCAAATCCGGCATTCGTTTTTTGCGGACATAATATTAAAGAATTCGATATTCCGTATATGTGCCGAAGAATGTTAATAAACGGAATTCACATTCCTGAAAAACTACAACTTTTTGGCAGAAAACCCTGGGAAATTCCGCATTTAGACACCTTAGAACTATGGAAATTTGGTGATTACAAACATTACACTTCTCTAAAATTACTAACGCATGTTTTAAACATTCCATCACCAAAAGAAGATATTGATGGCAGTGAAGTCCGTAACGTATATTACAACGAGAAAAACATTGACCGCATTGCAAGATACTGCGAACGCGATGTAGTTGCCGTAGCACAAATTTTCTTAAGAATGCGCAACGAACCTATTTTAAGCGAAAGTGAAATATTTTCAGTTTAAAATACCAAAATGTTAAAATTTAAAAATAATTTTCTTTTTAAAAAATAAATTTAGAATTTTGTTCCGAAATAAAAATCAACAGAAAAATTAAAATGCAACAATTTATTAAACATACACGCAACTGTAAGATGTGGAAATTTTCCCGCAGAGGTTTTGTATGCACTAAATTGTAACCATTTTTCAATATAATTTAAGTGAATCCTCTGCTACAAAAAGCAGAGGATTTTTTTGTTTACATAGCATTTAAATTCGTCTGTCATTCCGATAGAGCGAGGAACGAGTGATGAGGAATCTCATAAAATATTTTAAGATATTTCTACTCCACTACGTTTCGCTCAATATGACAAAAGTATAATTTCAATAATTAATATTAATCCATAAAACCAGTAATCATGAGCCTAGAACAAATTTCATTATTAAGTTTTGCCAACCAAAGCCAGTTAAACATTAAAAGCAGCGAATTACAATTTTCAATCACTCAAAACGATATGAAAAAGAATTCAAATGCCCATTTAGAATATCTTTTAGCAGGATTTGCAGCATGCATTAATATGGTTGGACATCAGGTGGCAGATGACTTGGATATGGATTTAAAATCGATACAGATTGAAATTAAAGGAACCATAAATACCGCCAGAACACAAGGCTTAAACGTGAAAGACCGTAGCGGTTTTGAACGAATTGAACTGGTTGTAAAACCCGTTACAAGTGCCGATTTAAGCACGCTGAAGTTTTGGATGGATGAAATTAAAGAACGCTGCCCTATTTACGATAATCTTTTAAACAGTACGCCGATTAATTTGGTTGTCACAAAAGATTACACACAAAATGTAGCGTGATGACCGATGTTGGATGTTGGATGTTTGATGCTGGGTGCTGGGTGCTGGGTGTAAATTCAGAAGTTGATAACATCAGGCATCCGTCACCAAACACCAAACATTTAAAAAATTGTTTAGTTTGTTTTTACTACCTTTAATTTTTATAATTATTGGTAGTATTTTTTTATGAAAGAACCGATTTTAAGGGTAGAGAATTTAAGTATTTCTTTTTTGCAGGAAAAAAAATGGAACGAAGTAATTCATTCTATTTCGTTTGAAGTTTTTCCGAACGAAATTGTTGGTATTGTAGGTGAATCGGGTTCCGGTAAATCGGTTTCAAGTTTGGCTGTAATGGGTTTGCTTCCTAAAAATGTATCTGATTTAAACACTGGGCCTATTCATTTTAAAAATGAAGATATTACCAATTATTCCGAAAAAGCTTTTCAGAAAATTCGAGGCAAAAAAGTATCGATGATTTTTCAGGAACCAATGAGTTCTTTAAATCCGTCGATAAACTGTGGCGAACAAGTTGCCGAAATTTTAGAAACACACACCAATTTATCTGAAAAAGAAATTAAAGCAGAAGTTCTGCGATTGTTCGATCAGGTAAAACTGCCAGATCCTATTACAATTTATAACAAATATCCACATCAAATTTCGGGCGGACAAAAACAACGGGTTATGATTGCAATGGCAATTGCCTGCAAACCCGAAATTTTAATTGCCGATGAACCAACTACCGCTTTAGATGTTACGGTTCAGCAGGAAATTATCTTACTTTTAAAAAATCTGCAACAAGAAACCGGCATGAGCATTTTGTTTATATCGCACGATTTATCATTAATATCAGAAATTTGCGATCGTATTCTGGTGATGTACAAAGGCGAAATTGTAGAACAAAATTCGGCTTTAAACATCTTTAAAAATCCCGAACATATTTATACAAAAGCGTTAATCGCTTCTCGCCCATCGTTAAATGTCCGTTTAAAACGTTTGCCAACCATTCAAGATTATTTAAGCGGAACAGAAAATGCTGCAGCGATTTCGAAAGAAGAACGAAAAGAACATTTAGATAAATTGTACAATCAAAAACCTTTGCTACGTGTAGAGAATGTAGAGAAAGAATATCTTTTAAAAACGAATTTGTTTAAACCCAATGATTATTTTAAGGCGGTAAATAATGTAAGTTTTAAAATGTACGAAGGCGAAACGTTGGGTTTGGTTGGCGAAAGCGGTTGCGGAAAATCGACATTAGGAAATGCTATTTTACAGTTAGATCCAGCTACAAAAGGACAAATTTTCTACAGAGATAAAGACATTACCAAATTATCGAAAAGCGAATTAAAAGAATTGCGAAAGGAAATTCAGATTATTTTTCAAGATCCGTTTGCTTCGTTAAATCCAAAAATCACGGTTGGTGAAGCGATTTTAGAACCTATGAAAGTGCATAAACTATATACAAACGATAAAGAACGTAAAGAAAAAGTACTGGATTTGTTAAATAAAGTTGGTTTATTACCTGAACATTATGATCGATATCCGCATGAATTTTCCGGAGGTCAGCGTCAACGTATAGGCATTGCTCGAACCATTGCTGTGAATCCTAAATTAATTATTTGCGATGAATCGGTTTCGGCATTGGATATTTCGGTTCAAGCTCAAGTTTTGAATTTATTAAATGACTTAAAAGATAATTTTGGATTTACCTATTTGTTTATATCACACGATTTGGCTGTGGTAAAATACATTTCGGATCAGATTATCGTAATGAACAAAGGAAAAATCGAAGAACAAAACGAAGCCGATGCTTTAATTGAACATCCGCAAAAACCATATACTCAAAAATTAATTAACGCAATTCCGAAAGGGATTTAAGAGTTAATGATTATTTTTCATTTTCTTCAACATTTCTTTACAAATTACTAATAAATAGATAATTATGTTAATTATCGTATTAAAAACAGGTTAAATCAAAATTAATAAACAGCAAACAATTCGTTTTTGTTAAAATTAATCACTATCTTTACAAGATGTTTAAAGAAGAAGAATTATTTCTGATTCGAGAATGTTTGATGCGACAAGTAAATGAAGATTTTAAAAAAAATCGCAAACACAGCGAAAACAGTATGAAGATTTTACTTGTAGTAAAAAAGATTGATTTATTTATGGGCATTAAAGTAAGTTAATATACTATCTCACAGAACCAAACCACTATATAAGATATAGTGGTTTTTTTTATTTAGTATCTGCTTCAAAAAAGGAATTTTACGATAGCTTAAAATTAGATTCGGAACGAATTTATATTAAATAAAACAGCTCAATTCTAAAAGATTGAGCTGTTTGTTTATCTTATCATTCCACCATCATATGGAACTTCTTTTTCTTGAAAAATAATTCCAAAAGTTTCCAGTTCTTTTAAAACAGGTTCGTAAACCTCTTTTGTAAGTGGCATTTGTATTCCCGGTGTTGTGATTTCACCGTTTAATATTTTCAGTGTAATAATACCAACAGGCAAACCAACTGTTTTTGCCATACCGGTTAAAACTGCATCTTCGCCCAAACAAACCATTGTAGCATCTATCTGAAAAGTTTCAGTACTTCCGGGCATGGTGTATCCGAATTTATGATACATTACAATCATGTCTTTATCTGTTGGTTGTAATGTCCATTTTTCAGAAAGGATTTTTTCCATAACCTGTGCCGGAGTTGCATTTTTCAATCCGACTTTTTTATCGTTATTAAAAAGATCCAATGCCAAAAACTTATCCCAAACGGTATCGTCTTGCTCCACATTTAATGTCAAACGAAATTTTACTTCAACAGAGTCACTTGGATGATAATATAAAAACGAATTGATAAACTCGCGATACGTCATGTTTTCAGAGTCTTCAATCGTGTAGGTATCATCTGTCACACCCAATTGCACCAACATATTCCAAGCACGCGAAAAACCTACTCTGCGCATGGTTCCGCGGTAAATTGTATGGGCATTCTGCAAGCCGTACGCTTCGCGGTAACCTAACGAATCTCGGTTCGCATAGGCTTCAAATCTACCAAAACCTTCAATTTCTAAAAATTCGGTACGTTTAAAAATACGCTGATACGGAATATATTTATAAGTACCTTGTTGTAAAAACTTCGCAGCACCACCTTGACCGGCAACAACAACATTTCTGGGATTCCACGAGAATTTATATTTCCAGATATTATCATCAGATTCAGGAGCAACCAAACCACCGCAGAAACTTTCAAAATGAACCGGATTCCCGCCTTTTTCCCTAATCTCGTCTAAAACTTTCATGGCACTCATGTGATCAATTCCCGGATCCAATCCACATTCGTTCATAAAAATCAATCCTTTTGCTTTTACTTCGGCATCCATTTCTTTTAATTCGCTCGAAATGTACGATGCAGTCACTAAATGCTTACTAAATTTAAGACAATCGGCAGCAATAATTGGGTGTAAAAAAGCAGGCATCATAGAAATTACCACATCGGCATTTTCTATTAATTTGGTACGTTCCGCATCGTCATGAATATCTAAAGCAATGGCAAATGCGTTGGGATTATCGGCTATTTTATCTTGGATGGATGTGATCGACTGATCGGCAATATGAAGTTTGAACTGATGTGTTTCTGTGCGTTCCAACAAATATTTGATTAAAGAAGAGGTTGATCTTCCTGAACCAAACAACAATATATTTTTCATTAATTTCTGGTTTTGAATGTGCTAAAAGTACTAAAAAAATAGCGCATGAAAAAAAACACTTATCGAAAAATAAAAAAGTGTACATTTGACAAAAATTTTCCCATGACTAGAAAGTTAGTAACATTGGCAGCTTTTTTTGGATTTGTTGCAATAATTTTAGGTGCTTTTGGCGCACATGCACTAAAAGAAGTTTTAACAGCAGAACAGTTGGTAAGTTTTGAAACTGGTGTACGATATCAAATGTATCACACTTTGTTTTTACTGCTTATATCGCAACTAAATGTATTAACAGAAAAGAACAAGCGCACCATTGGCATTTTAACAACCATAGGCATTTTTTTATTTTCGGGATCGATTTTTTTATTGGCAACCCAAGGTTTATCGGGCATAAACTTTAAATTTTTAGGCCCTGTAACACCCGTTGGCGGATTATTTTTAATAGTAAGCTGGTTTTTAACAGCGTTCTATTCTATGAAACAAAAAAACAATTAATAAAAAAAATACTAAATTTATTAGTAAGTTTGTATGCAAATTAACACAACACAAGATTTAAAAATGAAGGTTTCAAAATCAATATCTTTAGAGAAGTACGGAATTAACAATGTAACAGAAATTATTTACAATCCGTCGTACGATGAGTTATTTAAAGCTGAAACAGATGAGAACTTGCAAGGTTTTGAGCGCGGACAAGTATCGGAACTTGGAGCAGTAAACGTTATGACAGGTGATTTCACCGGACGTTCTCCTAAAGATAAATATATTGTAAAAGATGCCGTTACAGAAAACACTATCTGGTGGACTTCTGAAAACGCTAAAAACGATAACAAACCTATTTCTCAGGATACTTGGGAAGCTTTAAAGCAAAACGCAACTTCTGAATTATCAGGTAAAAAATTATATGTTGTTGATGCTTTTTGCGGTGCAAACGAAGATACCCGTTTAAAAGTTCGTTTTATTATGGAAGTGGCTTGGCAGGCACATTTTGTAAAAAATATGTTTATCCGCCCTACAGATGCTGAATTAGAAAACTTTGGCGAGCCTGATTTCGTGGTTATCAACGCATCTAAAACTTCATTTAAAGATTACAAAGCACACAACTTAAATTCTGAAGTTTATATTGCATTCAACTTAACCGAAAAAATGCAGTTAATTGGCGGTACTTGGTACGGCGGCGAAATGAAAAAAGGTATGTTCTCTATGATGAACTACTACTTGCCGTTACAAGGAATTGCTTCAATGCACTGTTCTGCAAACAAAGGTAAAGAAGGCGATGTAGCTGTTTTCTTTGGTTTATCAGGAACAGGAAAAACTACGTTGTCAACAGATCCAAAACGTGAATTAATTGGTGATGACGAGCACGGATGGGATAAAGACGGTGTTTTTAACTTTGAAGGCGGATGTTACGCTAAAACAATAGATTTAAGTAAAGAACACGAACCAGAAATTTTTGCAGCTATTAAGCGTGATGCATTGTTAGAAAATGTAACGGTTGATGCAAACGGAAAAATTGATTTTAAAGACGGATCTGTAACACAAAACACTCGTGTTTCGTATCCTATAGAACATATAGAGAATATTGTAAAACCGGTTTCTAAAGCAGGTCATGCTAAAAAAGTAATCTTCTTAACGGCAGATGCTTTTGGTGTGATGCCTCCGGTTTCTAAATTAACTCCAGAACAAACAAAATACTATTTCTTATCAGGATTTACAGCAAAATTAGCAGGAACAGAGCGTGGTGTTACACAGCCAGAACCTACTTTTTCGGCTTGTTTCGGTAAAGCATTCTTAAGCTTGCACCCAACAAAATATGGTGAAGAATTAGTTAAGAAAATGGAAGAGCACAACGCTACCGCTTACATGGTGAACACAGGTTGGAACGGTACCGGAAAACGTATTTCTATTAAAGATACCCGTGCAATTATCGACCGTATTTTAGATGGATCTATCGAAAATGCTGAAACTACTATTGTTCCGATTTTTAATTTAGCAGTTCCTACAGGTTTAGAAGGTGTTGACACCAACATTTTAGATCCTAGAAACACGTATGCAGCAGCAAGTGAATGGGAAACGAAAGCTACCGATTTAGCGAAGTTGTTCGTATCAAATTTCGAAAACTACACAGATAACGAAGAAGGAAAATCATTAGTTGCGGCTGGTCCACAATTATAATTTTCTTTGAAATATTAAATTAAAGTCCAACAATTGTTGGACTTTTTTATGTTTAAAACATTTCTTAATCTAGGTTAACGGCTATTTATTTTTACTGCAATAAATTTGAATTATCAAACTTAAAAAATGTAAATAATGAAAAAAATAACCTTATTATTTGTTGCAACATTATTTTCTGTCGCATCATTTGCACAGACAAAATACAATGTAGATTCGTACCATTCGTTCTTAAACTTTTCGGTTGGTCACATGGGAATTTCGTTTGTAGATGGTAAAATGGACAAGTACCAAGGTTCGTTAGAATTAACGAATGAAGATATAACTACTGCAAAATTCAATTTTACGATTGATGCAAATTCGGTAAACACAGGAATCGATGCTCGTGACAACCATTTACGTTCGGCTGATTTCTTTGATACTGCAAAATATAACGACATTAAATTTGTATCTACATCGGTTAAAAAAGATGGTAAAAACTATAAATTAAACGGAAACTTAACTATTAAAGATGTTACCAAACCGGTTACTTTCACGTTGGTTTACGGCGGTTTATTGAAAGATGACGGACAAGGTAACCAAAAAGTAGGTTTTCAGGCTACAACAACAATCGACAGAACAGCATTCAACATAAACTACGACCCAACAGGTATGGGCATTGCAAAAGACGTAAAATTCATTGTTAATTTAGAATTTACAAAAGCAAAATAATTTTTTCATAATAAGTAAGTAAACAACAAACAACCGAAAAACGCATCAATTTCTTGATGCGTTTTTTATTACTTTTGAAATAAAAACAAGAATTGAAAACAATTACAGATTTAGAATTATTAATTGAAAAAGAAGAAAATACAGTCATTAAAACAATCGGACAATTGTTTGTGAACGCAATGAATGACCGACCAGAAGAAAATTTAATTTCAATAGATTCTTATATTAATATTTTACGAAAGGAACTAGGCAAGAATTTCGATCAGATTCATCATTTAAACATTATAGAAACAGAACCTTGGATTTTAGAATCTAATTCATCTCTTATTGAAATTATGAACATAAAAGATGAAAAAATAAATCAAATGAATTTAGAAGAAAGAATCTATTTTATGATTAATTATTTTAAGAACAAATAAAAAAAGACACTCCAAATTGAAGTGTCTTTCTATTATCTAAAAACTATAAACTAAAAGCTTACAGCTAATTAATCATTCAATTTTAAAACAGCCATAAATGCCGATTGCGGTATTTCTACGTTACCAACCTGGCGCATACGTTTTTTACCTGCTTTTTGTTTTTCTAACAGCTTACGCTTACGCGAAATATCACCACCGTAACATTTAGCGGTAACGTCTTTACGTAAGGCTTTGATGGTTTCACGCGCAATAATTTTTGCTCCGATTGCTGCCTGAATAGGAATATCGAATTGTTGACGAGGGATCAATTCACGCAATTTTTCACACATTTTTTTTCCGATATGATACGCATTGTCTTCGTGAATTAAAGCTGAAAGTGCATCCACATTTTGTCCGTTCAACAATACATCTAAACGGACTAATTTAGACGATCGCATACCAATTGGATGGTAATCAAACGAAGCATATCCTTTTGAAACCGTTTTTAAACGATCGTAAAAATCAAATACAATTTCTGCCAAAGGCATATCAAAATTTAATTCAACTCGGCTTTCTGTTAAATAGGTTTTATTGGTAATCTGTACGCGTTTTTCGATACACAAAATCATTACCTGTCCCACAAAATCAGATTTTTTAATAATGGTTGCTTTAATAAAAGGCTCTTCCACTCTGTCTAATTTCGAAGGTTCCGGTAAATCAGACGGGTTATTAACCACAAACGGAGTATCTGGTTCTTTTTTAGTGTACGCAAAATACGAAACGTTAGGAACGGTAGTAATCACCGTCATATTAAACTCACGCTCTAAACGTTCCTGAATAATTTCCATGTGCAACATTCCCAAGAACCCACAACGGAAACCGAAACCTAAAGCTGCCGAACTTTCTGCTTGAAAAACCAATGAAGCATCGTTCAACTGTAATTTTTCCATCGATGCACGTAAATCTTCATAATCTTCGGTATCAACAGGGTAAATTCCGGCAAAAACCATTGGTTTTACATCCTCAAAACCGGTAATCATATTCTTGGTAGGGTTTACCGCATCTGTAATGGTATCACCTACTTTTACTTCTTTAGCTTCTTTAATTCCCGAAATTAAATAACCAACATCGCCCGCAGAAATTTTTTGTTTAGGCACTTGGTTTAATTTCAAAGTTCCTACCTCATCGGCATAATATTCATTACCCGTAGCCATGAACTTAATTTTCTGATTCTTTTTAATTTCACCATTCAATACACGGAAAATAACTTCAATTCCTCGGAAAGGATTGTAGTGCGAATCAAAAATCAACGCCTGTAAAGGTTCGTCTGGATTTCCTTTTGGAGCAGGAATTTTCTCAATGATAGCAGCCAAAATATTTTCAACACCAAAACCGGTTTTACCCGATGCGTGAATAATATCTTCTAACTTACAGCCCAATAAATCAATGATGTCGTCGCTTACTTCTTCCGGATTTGCAGATGGTAAATCAACTTTATTCAACACCGGAATAATCTCTAAATCATTCTCTAATGCCAAATAAAGATTCGAAATTGTCTGTGCCTGAATACTTTGCGCCGCATCAACAATCAACAAAGCACCTTCGCAGGCAGCAATTGATCGAGAAACTTCGTACGAAAAATCCACGTGTCCCGGAGTATCAATCAAATTCAAGATATAATCTTCGCCTTTGTATTTATATTCCATTTGAATGGCATGACTTTTAATTGTAATACCACGTTCTCTTTCAAGATCCATATTATCAAGCAATTGCGCTTTTTCTTCGCGAGCTGTCACGGTTTGTGTGGCACCCAATAATCGATCCGCCAAGGTACTTTTACCGTGGTCAATATGGGCTATAATACAGAAGTTTCTAATATTTTTCATTGGTGTAAATTGTAAAAATAAATTGTTCTTTGGGCGTGCCGTTCGTCGTTCCTCCTTCGTCGGGCTATGCGCTTCAAGTCCTCATTCTTGCGGGCTTTTCGCTTCTATCCCTCACGCAGTTACCAAAGGCTACAAAGTGCAAATATAGTTTATTTTTTCGGTAGATTTTTAAAAATAAAAACGCCCCGAAAAATCGGAGCGTTTTTGTTATGATTTCACCACTATGGGATTTTGCAATATTTTATTAATCGGACATTTTTGGGCAATTACGTGTAATCTTTTTTCTTGCTCATCGGTTAAATTGCCTGTAAAAGAAACGTTTTTTGTAAAAATGGTAGTTCCCGGAGTTGTTTCTGTATCAATTTCAACATCTACAAAAACATCATCCAACAACCATTTGCTTCTGTTTGCATACATTTTTACAGTCATTGCAACACAACCTGCCAACGCTGCGGCTAATAATTCTTTTGGTTTTGGATCCAGATTTTGACCGCCTTCGTCGATTGGCATATCGGTAACAAATTCTGAAGTTGGCGAGGTAATAATCGTTTTATAATTTTCTGCACCAATTTTTGCTGTAACTTTTTCCATTATTAACTTTTCTTAAAAGAATCAACAGGTAACGGAACGAAATCGGTTTCGCCGGGAACTTTCGGAAATTCTTGTGCTTGCCATTTTAATTTAGCTTCTTCGATTTTTTCTCGAGACGATGATACAAAATTCCAGTAAATAAAACGTTCTTCAGGAAAAGGTTCGCCGCCAAACAAATAAATAGTAGATCCTGCTTTAATATCAAACGTACATAAATGAGCATCTTTGGTTATTAAAATTCGTTTTTCGCCAAAAGCACTTTCGTTTGTTGAAACTTCGCCTTCTAAAATATACAAACCACTTTCACCGTACAATCTATCATGTAAATTAACGGTCATATTTTCGTGTGCTTTTATTTCAATCATATACAACTTACTGTACACGGGAACTCCGGACTTTTTGTCTTCAAACTCACCTGCAATCAATTTAAAATCTGCTGCACCTTCTTTCCAAGTTGGTAAATCCTTTGCCTCAATATGTACAAAATTCGGTTCCATATCTTCTAAATCTTTCGGCAAAGCAATCCAAATCTGTAAACCGTGCATGGTTTTATCAACCGTTCTTAAATAATCAGGCGTTCTTTCAGAATGTACCACTCCTTTCCCGGCAGTCATCCAATTCACAGCTCCAGGTTTAATAACAATATCGTTCCCCAAACTGTCTTTATGTGCTACAGCTCCATCAAACAAAAAAGTTAATGTTGACAAACCAATGTGTGGATGCGGACCAACATCTAAATTTTCGTCTGCTGTCATGTGTGCCGGCCCCATGTGATCGATAAAAACAAACGGACCAATATTGCGTTTTTGTCTAAAAGGCAACAATCTGCCTACCAAAAAATTACCGATATCGGCAGCTTTTTCTTCAAAAATAAAATCTATGTTTGACATATTCTCTTAAAATTCTTTCCCTAAAGATACTAAAATTAGTATGCCTAATTTGTTAATCTGCATTAAGATTAAAAACAACGCTTTAATAAATCTATAAAAAGCACTAATTTTGCATAAAATTTCATTGAATGATTAAAATAGGAAAAATAGAATTACCCGAACATCCGCTTTTACTGGCGCCTATGGAAGATGTGAGTGATCCGCCGTTTCGCCGTTTGTGCAAAATGCACGGTTCCGATATGATGTATTCTGAATTTATTTCGTCGGAAGGGTTGATTCGCGATGCAATGAAAAGCAAAATGAAATTGGATATTTTTGATTACGAACGCCCTGTTGGTATCCAGATTTTTGGTGGCGATGAGGAAGCCATGCAGCTTTCGGCAAAGATTGTAGAAACGGTACAGCCTGATTTGGTTGATATTAATTTTGGCTGTCCCGTTAAAAAAGTTGTCTGTAAAGGTGCAGGTGCTGGTGTTTTAAAAGATGTTGATTTAATGATTCGTTTGACAAAAGCGGTTATCAGCGGAACCAATTTGCCTGTTACAGTGAAAACACGTTTGGGGTGGGACGAAGAATCAATTAATATTGATGAAGTTGCCGAACGTTTACAGGATGTTGGTGTGCAGGCACTGACCATTCATGCACGTACTCGCGCGCAAATGTACAAAGGACACAGTGATTGGACACATATAGAACGCATACATAACAATCCGCGTATAAAAATTCCAATTTTTGGTAACGGAGATATCGATTCACCTCAAAAAGCTAAAGAATATAAAGAGCGCTTTGGGTTAGATGGAATGATGATTGGTCGCGCTGCTATTGGTTACCCTTGGATTTTTAATGAAATTAAACATTACCTAAATACGGGAGAAATTTTGGCTCCACCTACAATGAGTGATCGATTAGAAGCTGCGAAAAACCATTTAATTTGGTCTATGGAATGGAAAGGTGAACGCTTGGGAATTGTAGAAATGCGCAGACATTACACCAATTATTTTAAAGGAATTCACGGCTTTAAAGCACACCGCCAACGATTGGTTACAGAAGATGATCCGAACCAGCTTTTACGTATCTTTGATGAAATTGAAGATTTTTATAAAGATTACGTGATTGAACAATTATAAAGAAAGAGGTTTTCTTAAAGTGTAAGCTCTTGTCATTCCGGACTTGTTCCGGAATCTCATTATTTTGACTTTCGAATATTATGAGAAGCTGAAACCAGTTCAGCTTGACAGTTTTAACTTTTAAGAAATCCTCTTTTTATTTTCTCATATTTTAATATTATTTCCACATGAATTATCATTCAAAATCAACCAATATATTGCTGAATTTAGGCATCGAATCGTTAAACGAAATGCAGCTTGCAGCGAACGAAACCATCTTAAATAAAAACGAAACCTTGTTATTATCGCCTACTGGTTCAGGGAAAACGTTGGCTTTTTTGTATCCGCTTTACCAATTGATCGATCCGGATGCAAAGGGAATTCAAGCGTTAATTTTGGTTCCGTCAAGAGAATTAGGTTTGCAGATTGAACAGGTTTGGAAAAAAATGGGGACTAATTATAAAGTAAACATTTGCTACGGCGGACATAATATCGATACCGAAATAAAAAATCTGTCATCGCCACCAAGTGTTTTAATTGGAACTCCCGGAAGAATCATGGATCATATGGAAAGAGAATCGATCGATCCTACAACAATCAAAACATTAATTTTAGATGAATTCGATAAATCGTTGCAATTGGGTTTTCATGAACAAATGTCGTTCATTATTTCTCGCTTAAAAAATGTAAATAACCGAGTTCTAGTATCGGCAACCAATGCCATCGAAATTCCAAAATACACTAAAATTTCAAAGCCTACTACTTTAAATTTCATTTCTAAAAACGAAGAAAGTTTTTCTTTGTTAGAAGTCAAAAAAGTAATTTCAGAAGAAAAAGACAAGTTAAACACGCTATTTCACCTGATTTGTAATTTGAATTCTGAGGCCGGTATTATTTTCTGTAATCACAGAGATGCTGTTGAAAGAATATCGAACACATTAAATGAAAGAGGAATTGTTGCAACGTATTATCACGGAGGAATGGATCAGGACGAACGTGAGCGTGGAGTGATTCAGTTTAGAAACGGAAGTGTGCCTTATTTAATCACGACCGATTTGGCTGCACGCGGATTGGATATTCCGGACATTAAACACGTAATTCATTATCATTTACCGTTTAAAGAAGAAGAATTTACCCACAGAAACGGTAGAACGGCGCGTATGAAAAGCGAAGGAACGGCGTATTTAATCATCCATGAGGACGAAAAAAAGATGGATTATATTGATTATGGAATGCCTGTTTTTAAATTAGATAAATCGGCAGCGACTCCAAAACAACCGATGTTTGAAACTTTATATATCAGTGGTGGCAAGAAAAACAAACTGAATAAAATTGATATTGTAGGATTTTTATCGCAAAAAGGAAATTTAGAAAAAGGTGATTTAGGATTAATTGAAGTAAAAGACTTTATATCATTCGCAGCTGTAAAACGATCTAAAATTCAACAACTACTAAAAGATATTAAAGACCAGAAAATGAAGGGTAAAAAATATAAAATTGCCATAGCCAGATCTGTTCAAAGTAAAGAAGATTAAAAAAGCATCTCGATTGAGATGCTTTTTGTTATTTAATGGTGCTCATCATGTAAGCTTCCAGTGATTTTATTTCTTCGTCGCTCATTGTTTTTAAAATGGCAAAATTGGTTTCCATTACGTTGTATTGTGACGGATCTACAATAGGATCTGCTTTTTTGCGTAAAAACGCAACCATGTCGCCTTTTTGCTCTTTATAAATTTTGGCAATATCTTTTACACTTGGACCAATAACTTTTTTATCTATTTGATGGCACGAAAAACAAGCTGCTTTGTTACTTTCAAACAACTCTTTTCCGTCTGCAATTAATTGATCTTCGGGACTTAATTTTTCTGCAACATTTTCAGGATACAGTGCTTCTTTTTTATCTTCTTTCTTTCCGCAAGAAACAAGGGTAACAGAAGATAACATCCCAATAAATAAAAGATTTTTCATGATTGAAATTTTATGCAAAAATAAAGCATCTCGAAATAGTTTAAACATTTTATTTGTTACAATTTTGTAAAAAGATGTTATTTAGAACTGTTCAATAAAATAGCTGCTTCTTTCGCAAAATAAGTTGAAATTAAACTGGCACCGGCACGTTTAATACACATTAATTGTTCCATCATAATTTTATCATGATCCAGCCAACCTTTTTCGGCAGCGGCTTTAATCATGGCGTATTCGCCCGATACATGAAAAACAGTAACGGGAATATTTACGGCATTTTTTACTTCACGCACAATATCCAGATAAGCAATTCCAGGTTTAACCATAACCATATCGGCACCTTCTTCGGCATCCCAAACAGCTTCTTTAATAGCTTCAATTCGATTTGCGTAATCCATTTGATATGTTTTTTTATCTTTTGGTACAACTTCACCGGTTTCTTTTGGAGCAGAATCTAACGCATCACGAAAAGGTCCGTAAAACGCTGATGCATATTTAGCTGAATAGCTCATAATTCCCACATTTGTAAATCCTGCAGCATCTAAACCTTGACGCAAACGCAACACACGACCATCCATCATATCGCTTGGTGCAACAAAATCGGCTCCGGCTTGCGCATGCGAAACCGCCATTTTTACCAAAGCATCAACCGTAGCATCGTTTTCTATATCTCCGTTTTTAATAATACCATCGTGACCATAAATTGAATACGGATCTAAAGCTACATCGGGCATTACAATCATTTCGGGACACGCTTTTTTAATGGCTTTAATTGCTTGTTGCATCAATCCGTTTGGGTTCCAAGCTTCTTTGCCGGTATTATCTTTTAACGATTCATCGACCTTTACATAAATATTCACGGCACGAATTCCCAAAGCAAAAAGTTCTTTTACTTCTTCTACCGTTAAATCAATCGATCGGCGGAAAATTCCGGGCATCGACGGTATTTCAACCTTCACATTTTCGCCTTCGGCAATAAACATCGGAAACATAAAATCGCTCGGACTTAATGTGGTTTCGCTTACTAAACTTCTTATAGATTGGTTTTGTCTTAATCGTCGTCCTCTGTGTAATGGAAACATACTATTTTGTTTAAATTGTTTAAAAGTTTAAGGTTTAAAGTTGTTTAACTTTGCGCTTAAACCCATTCAATTGGATTTTCTAATACTTTGATTAATTTTTCTTCTTCTGAACCAACTTCGGGTTTATGATCGTAAATCCACTGTACATGCGGTGGCAAACTCATTAAAATGCTTTCTATTCTACCATTTGTTTTTAATCCGAACAAAGTGCCTTTATCATGTACCAAATTGAATTCTACGTAACGTCCCCGACGGATTTCCTGCCAAGTTCTGTTGGCTTCCTTGTAAGGTAATTCTTTTCTTTTATTAACGATTGGCACATACGCTTGGATAAAACTATTACCGACTTCGGTTACGAAATTGTACCAATCTTCCATTGATTGACTTTCGGTTGCCTTGCAATAATCAAAGAACAAGCCGCCAATTCCACGAGCTTCATTTCGGTGCGAATTCCAAAAATAATCATCGCACTGCTTTTTGTATTTAGGATAAAAATCGGGATTATGCTTGTCACAAGCCGTTTTACATACTTGATGAAAATGTTCGGCATCTTCTTCAAACAAATAATACGGCGTTAAATCTTGTCCGCCACCAAACCAACTGTTAATTACATTTCCATTATCATCGTACATTTCAAAATAGCGCCAGTTTGCATGAACCGTAGGAACCATAGGACTTTTAGGATGAATTACCATACTTAATCCGCAGGCAAAAAAATCGGCTTCGCCTACATTAAACATCTTTTGCATACTTTCTGGTAATTTGCCGTGAACTGCCGAAATATTTACACCGCCTTTTTCAAAAACAGTTCCGTTTTCAATCACTCGGGTTCTTCCGCCGCCGCCTTCAGATCGTTCCCAAAGGTCTTCGCGAAATTTAGCGTTACCATCGGCATCTTCTAATGCTTTACAAATTTGATCTTGCAGATTTTGAATGTAGGTATAAAATTTATCTTTCATGGTTTGTAGTATTTAGTTGTTAGCTAATAAGAAATTATAAAAATGTGTACAAAAGCAATCCTAAAAATGGAATTAGAATATAAAGTAAATCATTATAAAAATCCTTTCTACATATCAGATTTGTTATAGTAATTATTATCAAACAAAATAAAGTGATAATTAAAGTTACAATGGGCAAACCTACAAAAAGAGTTCCCTTTTGACCAGCATCTGTTATATTATCAAAATTGATAATGGTGCTTATAATAAATGTTATCCAAATTAGATAAATTAAAATCGTAACTATATTATACTTATTTCTTATCATTATAACTTTCCGATCTTATTCATAATCTCAAACGAGAACATTTTGCTTTCGTTTTGTATGAATTGATACAGATGCTTTGCACGTTCTTTTATCAGCTGATTTGGTTGTTTTGGATCTAAACCGACTAAAATATCAGCTAGTTTCTCCATGTGTTCCCAAGGAAACTGCAAATCGATCAATTGCTTAAAAAACAAGTTTTCTTCTTTATCCAAAACATCGGTTTTAGACAATCCGGTTTCTTCTAAAGTTGTCCAAAACACGGCTTCGTTCCAATTTTCTGGTACAAACGTAATGCCAGAAAGCTTTTGCAGTATAGAATTTAAACGTTGTTCGGTTTCGTCTTTTTTACTTGTAAGCATACTTATCCTATTTATCCTGCAAGGTCTTACAGACCTTGTAGGTATTCAAAACTTTTTTCTTATACCTACAAGATTTTTGAAACCTTGCAGGTGTTTATTCCAATGTATAAATTTCGTTTAAAAATTCTTGTTTTAATAAGTGGCAATACATAAAATTCTCAATGTTATCAAATAAATCAATAACTTCTAGTCTCGGCAAATTTGTTTCCTTATCTGACAAAATGGAAGCAAAAGATGAAAATTGAAATGTTTTATAATCTTGATCCAAATGATGCATTGGATTAAGATGAACATAAATAATCAGATTTTGTAAATACTTCTCATCTTTCAACCGAACTCGTTTAAAATGCTTTTCAAATAAGCTACCTGTTCTACTTTGCTCCTTATTGTAAGCTTTAGCATAAGAATTAAACATATTAGAAAATTGTTGAATGATGTTTGTTTCATTTGTGACTTTTATTATCAAATGAAAATGATTATCCATTAAACAATAAGCATAGACTTTAAATGAATTGCTAGCAAAATGCTTCAATTTCTTTAAAAAAAACATTTTGTTATCATCATTAGAAAAAATAACACATCCGTTAATCCCTCTATTATAAATGTGATAAAAACAATCATTTTTTAAAACTTCTAATTTCATGTTTTCATAATGCCTTTGTAATTCTTATATTTATACCTACAAGGTTTGTTAAACCTTGCAGGAAAACTACCTTTTATATTCCTTCACCGCCTCAATAAACGCTTTAGCGTGATCTACCGGAATATTTGGTAAAATACCGTGACCTAAATTTACAATATATTTGTCTTTACCGAATTCATCGATCATTTCATGAACCATTTTTTTGATGGTTGGAATTGGCGAAAGCAATCTTGACGGATCAAAATTTCCTTGCAACGTAATGTTTCCACCTGATAAATAGCGGGCATTTCTTGCAGAACACGTCCAATCTACCCCTAAAGCTGATGCTTTACTTTTACCCATTTCGTTTAAAGCAAACCAACAACCTTTTCCAAAAACAATTACCTTTGTTTCTTCTGCTAAAGCTTCCACAATCTGGTTGATGTACTGCCAAGAAAACTCGTTATAATCGGTCGGAGAAAGCATTCCTCCCCACGAATCAAAAATTTGAATGGCGTTGCAACCCGCTTTTACTTTTTCCTTTAAATACAAAATGGTTGTGTCGGTAATTTTTTGCAACAAAGTATGTGCTGCAACCGGATTTGAAAAGCAGAAACCTTTTGCGGTATCAAAACTTTTAGATCCTTTTCCTTCCACCACATAACAGAAAATTGTCCACGGCGAACCTGCAAAACCAATCAACGGAACCTCATCGTTCAACATTTCTTTGGTCAGTTTAATGGCATTCATCACATAACCCAACGTTTCATCGATATTTGGAACAATCACTTGGTTTACCTGCTCCATTGTTCGAATTGGGTTTGGAATCTGCGGTCCTAAATTGTCTTTTAATTCCACATGAATTCCCATTGCGCGCGGAATCACCAAAATATCCGAAAATAAAATGGCTGCATCGGGTTTTACAATTCTTATTGGTTGAACCGTAATTTCGGCTGCTAATTCTGGAGTTTCGCAACGGGTAAAAAAGTCATATTTGTCACGTAATGCTCTAAATTCCGGCAAATATCTTCCTGCCTGACGCATCATCCAAACTGGTGGGCGTTCTACTGATTCTCCGTTTAATGCTCTTAAAAATAAATCGTTTTTTAACATAGTTTTCAGTTTTCAGTCATCAGCAATCAGCTGTGAATATTGTTTAGTTTTTTTGTCATGCCGAGGAACGAAGAATTTTTAATCATTCCGTGATTTGAGATTCTTCACTCCATTTCATTGTGTTCAGAATGACAATATTGTTTGTTATTATAATGATTAATACACTGAATAATTACATTTTCTACCGTTTGCTTGTTGGCGATTACAATATTGTTCGTAATTCCGTTTAAAGCCGCAGCAGTTGTAGTACCAATGCAGAAACAAGTTTGATTTTTTATTGAGTTTTGTTGCAGATAACTGTGAATTCCCGATGGACTGAAAAACAACAACGCATCGGTTTCTGCTTTAATTTCTATTGGATTTGCTGCATTTTGATACACCGTATATTCATCAAAAGAAATATTTGATTTCTGCATAGCATCGGGCAAAACATCTCGTCTTAAATTTCCTGCAAAAAAAGCGATTTGTTCCGAGTGATATTTCTGCTGAATTATCGGTGACAAATCTTTTGCGTATTCTTGAACTTCCAACACCTCAAAACCGATTTCCTGCAACAATTGTTTGGTTTTTGATCCTACACAAACTGCGGGAATTTCTTTTAAAGTTTCGATATCTTCATTCTGCAAGATGCTTTTTACAGCGTTTTGCGATGTAAATAACAATAAAGTCGGAATAGTTTTTAACTGAAAAGCAACTAATGTAATTTTAATAAAATCTGCATCGATTACCGAAAAACCTGCATTTAGCAAAAATTGTTTTTGATTGCTGTTGAGTTTTTTGGTTGATACTATACAGATTTTGGTTTTCATTTTGTTTGATTTATAATTTGATGTCATTCCGAGGAACGAGGAATCTTTAACAAAGATTCTTCACTCCACTATGTTTCGTTCAGAATGACAAACTTTTAAGTAAATACTGTATGTTCAAAAGAACGATATTTAAAATTTATCACCACAGATTTAATGATTTTTAGGATTATGAAAAATCTGTGTTAATTCTTAAATCCGTGGTTTATTATTTTTATTAGATTCGTCCTTCGTCGGAATGACAAACTGTATAGATTACTTTTTTAATTGCGAACTCAGTTCTTCCATTAATACAGAACCACCTTTTTCTAAAATTTCTTTTGCTGCAAAAAATCCTAATTTTTTCCATTCTTCAATAGAAACATCTTTTTCAATTTCGAATTGCTGTTTTCCGTCTAATGACAATAAAATACCTTTAAAATGTATCGTGTCATCGTGTTCGTTATATTTTGCAATAGCTCCAATTGGTGCTGTACAACCGCCTTCTAACGTGCGTAAAAACTGTCGCTCTATATGGGTGCAAATTTCGGTTTCAATATCGTTTAACTGTGAAACGGCATCTAACACATAATTATCGTTTTCCATTGCAACAACCATCATAGCTCCTTGTGCAGGAGCGGGAATCATCCAATCTAAATTAATAAATTCGGTTGGTTTTAAATTAATTCGTTCTAATCCGGCAGCTGCAAAAATGGCTCCGTTCCAATCGTTATCCTTTAATTTCTGCATACGCGTATTCACGTTTCCGCGTAGATCTTCCACCTTATGATTCGGATATTTATTTAACCACTGTGCTTTTCTGCGAAGCGACCCCGTTGCAATGGTTCCGTTGGTTTCCAAAAAATCGGTAGATCCTTTATGAATTAAAATATCTAAAATATTGGCACGTTTTAAAACGGCTCCCTGCACAATACTTTGCGGAAGCGCAGTAGGAACGTCTTTCATAGAATGAACGGCAATATCAACCTTACCCGAAATCATAGCAACATCGAGCGTTTTTGTAAATATTCCGGTAATTCCTAACTCGTATAAAGGTTTGTCTAAAATAATATCGCCATCAGCCTTTACAGCTATAATTTCTGTTTTATAGCCTAAATCATTCAGTTTTTTTGATACGGTATTGGCTTGCCAAAGTGCTAATTCGCTGTCGCGAGTGCCTATTTTTATTATTTTACTCATTTTGTAAAGTTGCTAACTGAAAAACTTTTTCGATCCATTCAATACTTTCATCAACTTCGGTGGTTTCATTTTTTAAATGATTAGCAAAGTGCGTGGTGATTTTTTGAATAAGGCGCGTGGTAATTAAATTCGCGTGATCTTCGTCAAAGTTTTGTATTTTCTTTTTGTGATATTTTAGTTCGGTTTCTTTAATTTCTTCCAACTTCGCTTTTAGCGCGTGAATTGTCGGTGCAAATTTTCTGGCTTGTGTCCAAGTGATGAATTCATGCTTCACTTCATCTATAATTGCCATTGCGTGTGGCACATATTCTTTGCGTTTTGCCAAGGTATCATCGGTCATTTGCGACAATTGATCTAAATGCACCAAAGTAACATCGGCAACATCCAATACATTTTCATTCACGTTTTTTGGGATCGATAAATCTAAAATCAATAACGGTTTTTTAAGATTCAACAATTCTTTATCAATGGTAGGATTTTGCGCACCGGTTGCTACAATAAGCACATCGGTATTTTGAATTTCGGCTTGTAAATCGGCATAATCTTTAACGATTAAATTAAATTTACCCGCAATTTTCTGCGCTTTATCTTTGGTGCGATTTATTAAAGTAATCTGATTATTTTTTGTATGTTTTACAAGGTTTTCACAAGTATTTCTACCAATTTTCCCTGTTCCGAAAAGCAGAATATTCTTCTCCTTAATATCTGCAACATTATTTAAGATATAATGAACCGAAGCGAAAGATACCGAAGTTGCGCCAGTACTGATCTCGGTTTCGTTTTTAATGCGCTTACTTGCCTGAATAACCGAATTTACCAATCGTTCAAAATAATTGTTGGTCAATCCTTTTTCGCGAGCAGCAATAAACCCTGATTTTACTTGACTTATAATTTCAAAATCGCCCAGAATCTGGCTATCCATTCCTGTTCCAACCTTAAAAAGGTGAGAAACAGCTTCGTTATTTTTATGTACGTAAGCTACACGCTGAAAATCTTCAACCGTACCGTTACTGTGCTTACACAATAAGGAAATTAATTGAAACGGATGTTCTGCATAACCATACAGTTCGGTTCTGTTACAAGTAGAAATAGCCATTAAAGATGGAATTCCTTCCAAACGGGCATCGTCCAGCAAATTCGATTTCGCCTGGTCGCTCAAACTGAATTTACCCCGAGTTTCCGCATCGGCTTTTTTGTAATTTAATCCCACCACATAAAAATGCGATGGCTTTGTATTGTTGTTGTTCTTCATTATTTAGTTTCACTAATAAAGCTCCACAAATTTAAAAGCAATAGTTTAATTAAAATAACGCTATAAGGACTAATTATATCGCAAAGTTACATTTTGATTTTTTATTGCGTTATTTTTTCAGAAAAGCCTTATATTTGCTGACGTTAATGATTTTTATTGAATTTATATTTAGAACAGTTCTAAATAGATTGATTGTTAAATTTTAATTCATTCAAAAAATAAAAACAACGCTATGAGAACTCAGGAAGATGTTATTTTAGAAGATGATTTTATTTGCATTCGCTTAAAAAATGAATCTGACAATATGCAGGTTATCACAAAAGATTTAAGTAACGAGGTTATGCAGTTTCACTTTGTTCTAAAAGGGAAAGGAACGTTTGTTTTTAACGGCGGCGCTTACACCATACCGGTTAACGAAGAAAACAGTTTAACGCTTTACAATCCGCAGCGTGGCTTGCCTATTCATTTGGAAGTGCAGCCAAGTTCATGGATTATTTCTGTGATTATATCGATAAAAAAATTTCATAATCTGTTTTCAACCGAAGCCGAGTTTATTCCTTTTTTAAACAAAGATGCGATCGACAGAAAACATTACGCGCAAACAAACATCACACCTTCTATGTCGGTTGTTTTATATCAGATCATGAATTTCAATCTGCATTCATCGGTCAAAAAATTGTATTACAAAGCCAAAGTTTACGAATTATTGAGTCTTCTTTTTAATAAACCCGAAGGAACCGATGATGAAAGTTGTCCGTTTAGAACCGATGAAGAGGAAACCATGAAAATTAAACATGCCAAAGATATTTTGTTGAAGAATATGGCAGAACCTCCTACCCTTCAGGAATTGGCAGATGAAATTGGCTTGAACATCAAAAAATTAAAACAAGGTTTTAAGCAGGTTTACGGAGATACGGTTTACGGATTTTTGTTTGATTATAAAATGGAATATGCCCGTAAATTGTTAGACAGTGGCACTTATAATGTAAACGAAGTGGGCAACCGCATTGGTTACAGCACCGCAAGTCATTTTATTGCAGCATTTAAAAAGAAATTTGGCACTACACCTAAAAAATATTTAATGTCTTTAGTAACAAATTAGTAAGTTAAAAAATGTAAAAAAATTTTGTCAAAGTTTTAAACTTTGACAAAACTAAATTATAAAAACAAAGAAATGAAAGGAGTTTTATTAGTTAATTTAGGATCGCCCGAAAGTCCAACATCAAAAGACGTTAAGCCTTATTTAGATGAATTTTTAATGGATAAATACGTGATTGATGTTCCGTATTTGCTGCGTGCTTTTTTGGTTCGCGGAATCATTTTAAGAAAACGTCCGGAACAATCGGCTCATGCTTATGCACAAATTTGGACAGACGAAGGTTCACCTTTGATTGTGTTTTCTAAAAGAATGCATGAAAAAGTAAGAACCCAAGTGGATGTTCCTGTTGCTTTAGCTATGCGTTATGGAACAATGACTATTGAAAAAGGGCTGCAGGAATTAAAAGATCAAGGTGTAACCGATGTAATGCTGTTGGCTTTATATCCGCAATATGCTATGGCATCAACAACAACCATTTGGGCATTGGCAGATGAATTAGTGGCTACAAAATTTCCTGAAATGAAATTAACTAAGTTTCCTGCATTTTATAATAAACCCGACTTTATTCAAGTTTTAGCCAATTCAATTAAAAAACATTTGGAAGAATTTGATTATGACCATTTGTTGTTTTCATATCACGGAATTCCAAAACGCCATATTCGTAAAACCGATGTAACCAAATCGCATTGTAAAATCGATGGCTCGTGTTGTAATACCCCATCGCCTGCACACGAGTTCTGTTACCGCCACCAATGTTTTGAAACCACCAAACAAGTGGTTAAATTATTGGAAATTCCCGAAGGAAAATACAGTCAAACCTTTCAATCAAGATTAGCCGGCGACAAATGGTTAACACCTTATACCGATGTTGAAATTAACAACATGCCTGCCAAAGGAATTAAGAGATTAGCTGTTGTAACACCTGCTTTTGTTGCCGATTGTTTAGAAACATTAGAGGAAATTGCCATGCGTGCCAACGAAGATTTTAAAGCGCATGGTGGCGAAGAATTTTTTGCTGTTCCGTGTTTGAACGATGAAGATGAATGGTGTAACGTGGTTGCAAATTGGGTAAAAGATTGGGCTGCTAAAAACTAATTTATGTATTTATACTTAAAGGCGTTACATATTATTTTTGTTATTTGCTGGTTTGCCGGACTTTTTTACATTGTGCGTTTGTTTGTGTATTATGCCGAAGCACAGTTAAAATCGGATGTTGAGAAAGAAATTCTTTCTAACCAATACCAAATAATGACCAACAGATTGTGGTACATTATTACTTTTCCGGCTGCCGTATTGGCAACTATTTTTGGCTTATGGATGTTGGTAGAAAATCCAGCATTATTGCAAATGCCTTGGATGCACGTTAAACTGCTCTTTGTAGTACTTTTATGGCTGTATCATTTTAAATGTCAGCAATTTGTAAATCAAATCAAAAATAAAAACCTTACAAAAACAGGTTCTTTTTTTAGAATTTGGAACGAAGGTGCCACAATGATACTTTTTTCGGTAGTTTTTTTAGTAATTTTAAAAAGCGCTATTAATTGGATTTTTGGCGTAATTGGTATTTTTGTATTGGCACTATTGTTAACTTTAGGCTTTAAATTTTATAAAAAAATACGTAATAAAAGTTAGTTTTTCATGGCGAACCCATTCAGCATAAAAAGAACGTCATTACAAGTTAGAATTTTCATATCTATGATTTTTCTTACCATTGTATCGTCGGTTTTAATTGCTATGGTTACCATTTATCAGTTTAAAAAAGAAGCGCGTAATTACCATCAGGATAGATTAATTAGAAAAGAAAATGCCGTTAACGAGCATTTTAATTTTATACTGCAAACAACCGATATTCCTGTTACTACAGAGAATCTTCCGTTAATTTTCAAAGATAAAATCTTTGAACTTTCTACCATTCACAACATACAAATTAATATTTACGATTTAAAGGGAAATCTTTTAATAACATCGAAAGGAAATTTTGTGGTTGATAAAATTAACAACGAGGTTATATCGCCCAATATTCTAAAAATAATTGAAACCACAAGTACCAAACGCTTTATTGATCTACGAATTATCGATGGCGTAACCTACCGCTCTGCCTACAACTACATAAAAGACAATCAGTTTAAACCACTAGGAATAATCAGTATGCCGGTTGCCGAAGAAACCTCGTATTACGATGCACAGGTAAACAGTTTCTTTATTCTTTTTGCGCAAATTTATCTTTTTATCATTGTGCTGGCAATTATTTTGGCGTTCATTTTATCGAGCTATATTACCAAAACATTGCAGTTTATCAGTGAGCGTATCCAAAAAACGAGTATCAATCGAAGAAATGAAAAAATTAAGGTTGAAAATGCATCTTATGAAATTGAAACGCTGATAAATTCGTACAACCAAATGGTTGATAAGCTGGAAGAATCGGCAGATAAACTGGCTCAAAGTCAGCGTGAATTGGCTTGGCGCGAAATGGCAAAACAAGTGGCGCACGAGATTAAAAATCCGTTAACGCCAATGAAATTATCCGTTCAAAGTTTCCAACGAAAATTCAATCCCGAAGATCCAAATGTGAATGAGAAAATAAAAGATTTTTGCGAAACCATGGTTCAGCAAATTGATACCATGAGCGCGGTTGCATCGGCTTTTTCAAACTTTGCATCGATGCCTGCCCAACAAAATACCACTTTAAATGTGGTTAAGGTGGTTCAGTTGGCTTTGGATATTTTTAACGAAGATTTCATCAATTTTGAATCAACCGAAGAAGAAATCATTGCTATATTTGATCAATCACAAATTATCCGAATCATAAACAATCTGGTTAAAAATGCTATTGAAGGAATTCCGAATTATGAACCCTTTCCACGAATTTCAGTCAAAGTTAAAAGAGAAGGTCAATCGGTTTTAATAACTGTTTCCGACAATGGATCGGGAATTCCCGAAGATATCAAAGAGAAAATATTCGAACCAAAATTTACAACAAAAACAAGCGGAATGGGACTTGGGTTGGCTATGATAAAAAATATGATTGAAAGCTATGGCGGAAGTATCCGTTTTGAATCGGTTTTGAATAAAGGAACAACGTTTTACGTAAAACTACCAATTAGTAACTAAAAAATAAAAATATGTCGTTTGAAAACATTTTAGTAGAAAAAAACAATGCAGTAGCTACTATTACAATTAACCGCCCAACAAAATTAAACGCTTTAAACAAGGTAACTATCGAGGAATTGCACAATGCTTTTAAAGAATGCGAAAGAGATAACGAAGTGCGTGCCATTATTGTAACGGGATCGGGCGAAAAAGCTTTTGTGGCAGGTGCTGATATTTCGGAATTTGCAAGTTTTAATGTTTCGGAAGGATCTGAGTTAGCAAGAAAAGGACAAGAATTATTGTTTGATTTTGTAGAGAATTTACAAACCCCGGTAATTGCTGCCGTGAACGGTTTTGCCTTAGGCGGCGGATTAGAATTGGCAATGGCTGCACACATACGTATTGCAAGCAACAACGCAAAAATGGGCTTACCTGAAGTTACTTTAGGTGTAATACCTGGTTATGGCGGAACGCAGCGTTTACCTCAATTGATTGGAAAAGGACGTGCAAATGAACTAATTATGACCGCACAAATGATTGATGCTCCAACGGCTTTATCATACGGATTGATTAACCACATGGTTTCACAACCTGAATTGTTAGACAAAGCAAACGAGCTGGCATTGAAAATCGCTAAAAATTCTCCAGTTGCCATTACGCAGGCAATTAAAGCGGTAAATGCTAATTTTAAAGATGGAATTAATGGTTTTAATACAGAAATTGACCGTTTTGGATTTTGCTTTGGAACTGCCGATTTTAAAGAAGGAACAACTGCTTTTTTAGAAAAACGCAAAGCCGAGTTTAAAGGGAATTAGAAGGATATTTTTCGATCAATCATTAATATTGCTTTTCATAAAATAAATTAGTTATATTTATATAATTGATTTAAAAACACGAAACTATATGAAAAATTTTATTTTAATTGCAATACTTTCTATTTTCTTAACAAATTGTAAAGGTGATGATAACGTGATAGCTGCTGAAAATGAAATTTTTGAAATTGTAGCTGCTGGCGCTTTTTCTGGTGATAACATTACAACAACCTCACAAAACAGCGTGATAACAGCACAATCAGACTGGAATAGTTTAGTAAGTTTACTTGCCACAGAGCATCATGATTTAAGTAGTACAACAATAAACTTTAATCAAGAAAACATAGTATTTGTGAGAGACGAACCTCGTCCTGATGGAAAATATTCTATTGTAGTTGATAAAGTATTATATACATCAACCGAAGTACAGGTTTATATTAATAAGATTGTTAACAATGCTGGACATCATATGCCTATACAACCATTTTGTGTAGCTAAAATTTCTAAAACCAATTTACCTGTAAAGTTTTATTAGGATATTGAAGTTATCGACAAGCTCGAATTGACAAGTCTTGGAATATTATAACTATTTTCAATTCTGAAAAATCATATAAAAAAACAAAAATCCTGTATTTTTCAATACAGGATTTTTTTATCAAACTAAACTAATTAGTTATTGGTTTTCATTTTATCTAAGGTTTTGTTGTAACCTTCTTCAACATCTTTACCTACTTTTTTAGCTTTTTCGCCCACTTTATCAGCACCTTCTTCTACTTTTTCTGCAGCGTTGTTAATACCGTCTTTTACATCGTTAGCGGCGTTGTTTACACCTGCTTTTAACTTTTCCCAAGAAGTTTTAGCCTCGTCACGAACCTTTACAGCTGCTGCTTCGGCTTTTTTATCACCTTTTTCTACTGCAGCTTTCACATCAGCTTCGGCTTTTTCATAACGAACTTCCGCAGCATCAATTTCTGCTTGTACCGCAGGATCAACAGTTGTTTCTTCGGTAGTAACCGTTGTAGATTCTGTGGTTAATGTATCAACCGTAGTTTCAGTTGTTGTAGTTGTTTCTTTTTTACAAGCCGTTACCGACAACAATCCG
>CAMLFV010000006.1 GCA_946479395.1 uncultured Flavobacterium sp.
AACCTGCTTTTTCGGTAGAGCAAGCAATGGCTACCAACAAAATAAATAAGACAGGAATATATTTAAAGGAAACAGTTTTCAATAGATTGATTTTTTACAATAACTAAAAAACACAGAATTTCGTATAAATAATTTAAAAAACTTAACGTTCTGTACTTTAATGTGTAAAAATAATAAAACAGAACAAATTTTCATTATAAAAAGAATTTAAAAAAAATCGCTCCAAAAAATGGAGCGATTCTTCTTCATAGCAAATTTTTGCTAATCATTTTAATCTAACCAAAAACCAATTTATTTCTTTAAATACTAAAAATATATTATCAAATGTACGAATTAAAATAACATTTCACAAGCTTTAATATAATTTTTTAATAATTTATCTTAAAAAACCATTAAAAAGTTTTGCACTACCTTTGTTCTTTAAATTTTTAGAATGAAAAAGGATATCGATTTTCCTAAATCGGAAAATGTTTTTTTGGCAGCTATACAGCAATGGAACGATGATTTTCTGGAGAACAGCTGGTATGTTTATCTGGTGAATAATACAGATGAAACTTTAGAAATGGTTTTAGCTGTTTCGCGCGCGTACGGCATCATCAACAACGAACAGCGTGCAACCGGCACTTTTCGTCATGCTTTTAAAGAAGTTGCTCCTAAAAGCATCATTAAAATTGAGCTGTTAGAAAACAATGTTTTACAGTTAAACAACGAATTTGCTGTTACTTACTTTTTAAACAACAAAATGTTCGATAAAACTTTTGTTTTTAAAACAAACACCATAAACGATAAAGCTTTAAGCGATATTCCCGGAACTGATTTAAGAGGAGTTTTGTTGAAATAAAAAATCCAGATTTTAAAATCTGGATTTTTTTGTTTTATGCTTCTTTATGTTTTCTGTTTGATACTAACGACCAGATAACCGAGATTGCCAATACCGAACCAATAATGGCTAACGATATAGAAGAATCGAAATGGTAATAAGGCATAATGATCATTTTTACACCGATGAATGCCAAGATAATTGCCAAACCGTAATGTAGTTTAGAGAACATATCCATTGAATTTGCCAGTAAGAAGTAAAGCGAACGTAATCCTAAAATAGCAAAAATGTTTGATGTGTAAAGAATAAACGGATCGTCTGGTGCAATGGCGAAAATAGCCGGAATACTGTCAACTGCGAAAACCAAATCGGTAATTTCTATTACAGCTAACGCAACAAATAAAGGCGTTACCATTTTTACGCCATTTTCAACCGTGAAAAATTTATCGCCATGAAAATCTTTGGTTACTTTAAAAAACTTGTGTACTAAACGCACACCAATATTTCTTGACATATCGGCCCCTTCCTCTTCATCATCATGATTGTCTGAAGCCCACGATTTAATACCTGCAATTATCAAAAAGATACCAAAAACAAACAGTACAACGTTTAACTGACGTGGTTCGCCAGTTTCAGGATCAATTCCTAAAAACGGCAAGGTTATATAGGTTAGTTTTATTAATTCTACACCCGCAAAAATAAAGATCGCTCTAAAAAACAAAGCTCCTAAAATTCCCCAGAACAATACTTTATGCTGATATTCTTTTGGTATCTTAAAAAACTTAAATACCAAAATAAACACGAACAGGTTATCAACCGACAATGCTTTTTCTATCCAATAAGCGGCTTGATATTTTGCGAAATTATCGGTAATTCCGTACGGTTTATCTAACACCCAATAAACAACGCCGCTGAAAACCATAGAAAGAGCAATCCAGACTATTGACCAAGAAAGCGCTTCTTTGTTAGAAATAGAATGACTTTTCTTGTTGAAAACACCTAAATCAAGCAAAAGCATTATTACAACTGCAATTGCAAAACCGCCAATTAGCCACGGGTGGTTTATTAAATGATCATTTCTCATAGCGTATTAATCTAATTTATCTGTTAGTTTTTTAAATACTTTTTTAGGTTCTTTATTGTTGTACAGTATGTCGTAAACGGCATCAATGATCGGCGTTTTTGCTTTTAGTTCCAAGTTCATCAAGTAAGCACTTTTTGCTGCATAATATCCTTCAGCAACCATATTCATCTCCATTTTTGTAGAAATTACGGTGTATCCTTTACCAATCATATTACCAAACATACGGTTGCGTGAAAAAAGCGAATATCCGGTAACCAGCAAATCGCCCAAATAGGCAGAATCGTTTATGTTTCGTTTTAATTTGTGTACTTTCTTGATGAATTTCTTCATTTCGCGAATAGCATTACTCATTAACAACGCCTGAAAGTTATCGCCATAACCTAAACCATGTGCCATACCTGCTGCAATTGCATAGATATTTTTAAGCATTGCGGCATATTCGGTTCCCATAACATCGTCTGACGTTTTTGCTTTAATATAATGGCTACTTAAACTTTTTGCTATTACATCTGCTTTTTCCAAATCGCCACCTGCAATTGTAAGATAAGACAAACGCTCTAAAGCAACTTCTTCTGCGTGACATGGACCAGCTAAAACCGCAATATTTTCGATAGGAACTTCGTAGGTTTCCATGAAATGCTGCCCAACAATTAAACCTGTTTCGGGAATGATTCCTTTAATGGCAGACACAATGATTTTACCTTCTAAAGAAACGGTTAATTTTTCCAGTTCACTTCCCAAAAAAGCCGACGGTATTGCGAAAACAACATAATCTGCATAGCTTATTGCTTCATTAATATCGGTTGTTAACAAAAGCTGATCGGTATCAAATTCTACCGAACTTAAATAATTAGGATTGTGTTTATTAACCTTTAATTCTTCAATTGCAGTATCGCTGCGCATATACCAGGCAATTTCGGGTAAATTGTGGCACAGCATTTTAGCAATAGCCGTAGCCCAGCTACCACCACCAATTACTGCAAACTTTGGATTGTTAATCATTCTTATTTTTTTGATTTGCAAAAATAGACTTTTTAAACTTTTTTTAATTTATTATTTTGTTAAGCTTAAATTATTTATGTTTTTGAACAATAAACACATTTTGCTTTGCGTTGTACTTATGATTTTTAATTTGATTTTTTAATAAATTTAAAAAGCGACTTCGTTATTGTTGTCGCTTTTTGTTTTAAAAAGACCTATTCTCTATTTTTTACTAAAGATAATCTTTTTAATTATTTCTTATAGAACAAATTATGATTGATGTATTCCCAAACTTTGGCATCTAACATTGGTTTCATATTTTTTTGTTCTTTTATGCTGTTTCGAATGAATGTGGAAGACAATTCAATAATCGGTGCATTTACTTGATGAATGTTCGGATGATTTAGGAATTCTTCGGGAATCTCATCAGTTGAAATTCTTGGATACACATACAAATGATAATCGTTCAGAATCAACTCATAATTCTTCCATTTTTTGAGCGACTTTAAATTATCTTCGCCCATAATCAATGAAAACTGATGTTGCGGAAATTTTTCCTGCAGATGCGCCAGCGTATTTACGGTATAATTTGGTTGCGGCAGTTTAAATTCAATATCGCTCGGAATAATTTTATCGTAATCTTCCGTAGCCAGATGCACCATTTGCAAACGATGATAATCTGCCAGCAAACCCGACTTTTTTTTCAGTGGATTATGCGGCGTAACAACCATCCAAAGCTGATCTAAATCGCTGTTTTCAACAATATGGTTGGCAATAATTAAATGCCCAACGTGTATAGGATTGAATGTGCCGAAATACAAACCTACCTTCATAACTTACTTGTTTAAAAAGTTCGAAACCAAGTTGCAGGCTTCTTTTTTAGCTGTTTCTAAATCGTGATTTTCTAAAACAACATCGAATTCAGGAGCGCGCGATATCTCACGTTCTGCTTTTTCTAATCGCATAGCTATTTTTTCATCACTTTCGGTCTGGCGAAAACGCAATCTGCGTTCTAATTCTTCAACAGATGGCGGACTAACAAATATTGCCAGTGTTTGATCTGGATATTGTTGTTTGATGTTTAAACCACCCACAACATCAATATCAAAAATAACGTGTTTGCCTTCTGCCCAAATACGTTCAATTTCGGTTTTCAGCGTACCGTAATAATTATCTTTATAAACTTCTTCAAACTCAACAAAAGCATTTTCTGCGATTTTTTTCTGAAAATCTGCCGGAGAAATAAAATAGTAGTCTTTACCATTTACTTCGTCACCACGCATGTAACGTGAGGTTGCCGATATAGAAAAATCTAAACACAATTGCTGCTGTGTTAGTAAATGCTTTACAATTGTTGTTTTACCAGAACCTGATGGCGCCGAGAAAACAATCAATTTTCCTTGTTGTGCTGTCATTTATATAGTGTTGTTGATTTAGATTGAATATTTAGCATATTATTTGTCATTCTGAATGAAACAAAGTGGAATGAAGAATCTCTACTGAACATGTTGAGATTCCTCCTTCGTTGGAATGACATTAAAAACAAAAATTATTCAATTATAATATATTTAAAACCTGTTCTTTAATCTTTTCTAATTCGTCTTTCATTTTCACGACCAACTTCTGCATTTCGGCATGATTAGATTTTGACCCCATGGTATTGATCTCGCGACCCATTTCCTGAGCAATAAAACCTAATTTACGCCCGGCGTGTTCCTTGGCATTCATTGTTTCCAAGAAATAATCTAAATGATTGGTTAAGCGCACTTTTTCTTCGTTGATATCTAATTTTTCAATATAATAAACAACTTCTTGTGCGTATCGGCTTTCATCGATATTAACTTCTAATTCCTTTAAATTTTGCAATAAACGATCTTTTACGGTTTTAATTCGATCTTCTTCGTAACCTCCAATTTCCTTCATACAAATACGAATATTCGAAATTCGGTTAACAAAATCGTTCCCCAATTTCTCGCCTTCTTGCTTACGGAATTCATTGATATTAACCAATGCTTGGTTTAAAACTTTTACAATTTCGTTCCATTCCTGCTCATCTAATTCGCAACGTTCTACTTTTAAAGCATCGGGCATACGAACCGCCATTTTCATTAATTCGGTAGCATCGGCATCGGGAATAATGTTTTTCATTTGGGCGATATACGCCCGAACGATTGGCGCATTTAAGGTTGCCGATGTTTCTTCGCCGGTAACTTCGATAAATACAGAGCATTCCACTTTACCGCGTTCTAACTGCTGGGCAATTACATTGCGAATTTCCAACTCTTTTTCTTTATAAGGTTGTGGTAAACGTACGCTTAAATCTAAATTCTTTGAATTTAACGATTTAATTTCTACCGTTATTTTTTTTAATGGTAACTGCACCAACGCTTTACCAAAACCTGTCATTGAATAAATCATACCGAATTATAATAAAGGTGCAAATTTAGTAAATTGTAACATACCTTGTTAATTATTTGTAAAACAAAAAGCTGCCTTAAAAAAGACAGCTTGTGTTTTGATCCATTGTGATATTTTTTGTAAAGTTTACTATTTTTTAATAATTAAAACCTGTATCCAATTGCAACTGCTAATTTGGCATTTGCCCAAGGACCTTTAATTTTAACGTCAACTCCCTCATCGTTAACGTCGTAAGTATATTTTACAACAGGAAGTTCTACTTCATCTATTGCTTTGCGAACTTCGGCTTGTTCTTCGACATCTAAAGCTCGCCTACCGCTTAATTCACCCGATGCAAAACCGTAACTTAAGCCCACAAAAGTAACATCGAGATACCATTGCGAAGCCAATCGCCATTGTGCGCCGAACGATAATCCACCGGAGAAACCATCTACATTTCCGTTAATGGTTACATATTCTATTTGTTCTTTGTAAATATAATCTACCGGAATATCAACCGAAAAACGATCGTATCGCAAAAACGGAGCTATGTAAAAACCACGCATTCCTTCTTTCCCCATATAAAATCGGACTTCGGGCATAAATGAAAACGCGTTCATTTTTACATCTTTCAAAATATCAATCGCGCCTTTGTCTTTCACAATATCTTCTACCGCACCAAAAAACGGAATACTGCGTTTGGGCATGATGTTGATATTGGCGGCGATACTGGTTTTTGGAGCGATTAATCGTTCGTATTGAAGCGAAATGGTAGAAGATGTTAAACCAAGTACATTCCATTTAACCATGTTTTTATCGTCGGAAAAATTGGATGATTCTTGAGCAAATCCACTAAAGCAAAACAAACTAAAAAGTAGGGTGACTGTATTTTTCATAGCAAACAGGTATTTTTACTTTCAACGGTTAATTTACGCAAAATATTTCTGCTTGTACGTTAAATAATCATATTCTTCAAACCTTTAAAATCAAAAAAACGAACCTATTAAAGTTCGTATTCATTATTCTTCTATAATCAGTTCGCCACAAATGGGTGTTTGAAAAGCTTTTGAAAATTCTTTAACCGGTAAATCTTTTGGAAGCAAAACCATTAGTTTGGTAATGGCGGCTTCGGTGGTAATATCGTAACCCGAAATAACGCCAATTTGCTTTAAAGCAGTTCCGGTTTCGTATTTGCCCATATCTACACTGCCGCCCCAACATTGCGTTACGTTTACAATTTTTATGCCGCGGTCTATAGCTTTTTGCAGGGTGTTAATAAACCAAAACTGGGTTGGTGCGTTGCCTGAACCAAAGGTTTCTAACACGATTCCTTTTAAATTGGGTATGTTCAAGATTGCTTCCAATACGTTTTGAGTAATCCCCGGAAAAATCTTAAGAATGAACACGTTTGCATCTAATTCTTTCTGAATGATTAATTGGCTTGATTCATAAAAATCATCCAACAAATGTTCGTTTACTTTTAAATGCACGCCACTTTCTGCCAAATGCGGTAAATTGGGCGATGTAAAAGCATTGAAATGTTCGGCTGAAATTTTAGTGGTTCGGTTTCCTCGATACAACTTGTATTCAAAGTACAAACCAACTTCTTTTATAACGGGAATTTTATCTTGATGAAGCGATGCAATCTGTATTGCGGTAATTAAATTTTCTTTGGCATCAGTACGAAGATCGCCAATTGGAAGCTGCGAACCAGTTAATATTACCGGTTTTGAAAGATTTTTCAGCATAAAACTCAATGCCGATGCGGTGTACGACATGGTATCTGATCCGTGCAAAACCACAAAACCATCGAAATCTTCATAATTTTTTTCGACAACTTCGGCAATCGTAATCCAATGTTCCGGATTCATATCAGAAGAATCAATCGGATCTTCAAAAGAATAGGTATCAATGGTGCAATCTAATAACTGTAATTCGGTAATACGCTCTAACAACTGGTTAAAGTTAAAGGCTTTTAAGGCACCGGTTTCAAAATCTTTAACCATGCCAATGGTACCGCCCGTGTAAATTAAAAGAATAGCCGGTTTATGCATTTTGTAATTTTAGTTTGTTAACCACCGGGTTGGCATACATTTCTAAAAACGTATCGACAACGGCTTCGTTACCTTTATCTACTTTTAATTCTAAACGACGTAAAAACAATTGTTTTTCTTTATCGGTATATTGATTGGTGAAACGGTCGGTATCGTTCAATAAATCGTACGCAATATAATTGGTTGGCCACAGTTTGTAATTCGAAATAATCTGCTCGTCGATCACTTTTGCAAGCATTTGAATTTGCTTGTTTACATTTGTGGTTTCGTTTTTAATAGTATCCAATTCTGTTTTTAAAGCTTTGCCAACATGCAAATGAATGCGTTTTTTTTGACCAACAACACCGCTCATTAAATTTAAAAAATCTTCGTTTTTATCTTTAATATACAGTTCGTCTGCCATTTTTGCCATAAGTTGCGGCATCTTTAATTTATCTGTAGGATCGTATTCGTAAGATATCGTTACAGGTACAATGCGTAAATTCTTGAAATAATCCATCATAGAATCTTCATTGCACGCCATACCAATCATCTTTAAAACGCCTTGATGTGTTGCGTCGTTTCCGTCTTTCGTTCTTCCTTCGCGCTGTGCAATCCAAACCGAACGATTTTCATCTTTCAGTAAATGATGCATGTATTCTGACAATAACTTACTGCTTTCTAACAATTCACGAGGCGACAGTCCGCGTTTTACGATAAAGTTTCGGTTTAATTTGGCAAGATCCATAAACAACTGCTTCTGAACCAGATTATCGCCAACCGCAGAACCAGTCATAATTTTGCCGTGTTCCATTAGCAAAACGTTCAAAAAACTGGTATCTAACAGAATATCTCGATGGTTTGATATGAAAAGATACGATGTATTATCGTCTAAATTTTCAAAACCAGAACTCGATAATCCTTCCGATGTATTTTTTAAAACCTGTTGTAAGGTATGGTAAATAATTTTCGATTGAAAATCGCGAATGCTGTGAATACTGTTAACCAACTCGTTAACTTGTTCTTCTGAATATTCCGGAAATGTATAATCTATCAACGATTTTACCATAGGGTGATGTGCGATATTCTGAAGTACTTTTGGTACTTCTTCATCGTGATAAAAACGTATCGAATCGAATTTAGACATAGTTTGATTTTATTTTCGTAACTGAAACAAATATACTTCCAATTTACAATTTAAAAATGTTTAATGCGTTTTTTGTTGTTTGTTGTGCAATTTCTTCTACCGGCAGGTTATAAATAGTTGCTAATTTTTGTGCAACCAAGGCTACATAACTGCTTTCGTTACGTTTGCCGCGGTTTGGTACGGGTGCCAGATAAGGCGAATCGGTTTCTAACACGATATGTTGTAAGGGAATTTGATCTAAATACTGATCTCTTTTTCCGTTTTTAAAGGTTGCTACACCGCCAATTCCCAATTTCATGTTCAGGTTCAATGCACGTTCTGCCTGATTAAAATCGCCCGTGAAGCAATGGAAAATTCCGAATAAATCGTCGCTTTTTTCCTGATCTAATACTTCAAAAACCTCATCGAATGCATCACGACAATGAATATTTATTGGCAAGCCTAACTTTTTGGCCCACTGAATTTGTTTTTGAAATGCCTGCTGCTGAATTTTTAGGGTTGATTTATCCCAATACAGATCAACACCAATTTCGCCCACAGCAACATACGTTCCTTTCGCCAACTCTTGTTCTACAAAAGCTAATTCTTGTTCAAAAGTTTCGGGTTTTACATAACAAGGATGCAAGCCCATCATTAAATGAACGTTTTGCGGATATTGTTGTTTAATTTGCTGCATACCGTTAAAGTACGAAGAATCGATTGCTGGCACAAAGAAATGTTCTACTCCAACAGCAAGTGCGCGTTCCATCATTTGGGTTCGGTCACTTTCAAATTCCTCACTATATAAGTGGGTATGTGTATCAATTAAAATCATTTTGTATTTTTAATTTTCTATTTTACCACAAAGAAAGCATAGATTTTTGCTAACTAAACTATGCACTGTTTTAGATAAATTCTATGTGGTTAAATTATATCTACCTATTTTTGTTTTTCAACAGATATTAAATTAATGAACGATATTGTAACTGTATTAGAACAGCAAGATTATTTCAGCATTCCGTTTCGCATTCGAAAATCGAACCATTTATATGTACATGCAAAAGTGAACGGCATTAAAGGTTTGTTTTTGATTGATACCGGAGCATCAAACACCTGTATTGACAGCGACGAAAAATCGTTTTTTAAATTATTGTCAAAAGCACATAAAGCTAAAGCTTCGGGTGCGGGTTCAAACGATATGCATGCCGAAATTTCTACCGACAATACCATACAATTAGGCAAATGGAAAAAGAACGATATTAACTTAATTCTGCTTGATTTAACGCACGTAAACATTGCGTTAAGCGAATACAACCTGCCAAAAGTCCACGGAATTATTGGCAGCGATTTACTTAAAAACAACGGAGCAATTATTCATTACCCGTTACAATTACTTTTTATTAAGTGATTGCTTTTGCCATTCAGTCGCTACAGTTTCTAATTCGGCATACCAGCTTTCGCCGTATTTTCGAATTAATGGTTCTTTTAAAAACTTGTAAACGGGGACTTCTAATTCTTTCCCTAATGCACAAGCATCGTCACAAATATGCCAACGGTTGTAATTTACCGCCGAAAACTGCGAATATTCTTTAATACGAATCGGGTACAAATGACACGAAATTGGTTTTTTCCATTTAATTAAACCTTCGTTATACGCTTGTTCTATACCACACAATGCTGTATTTCCATCGAAAATAACATACGCACATTCTTTATTGTCGATCAAAGGAGTTTCCAAATCACCATCTTCGCCTACAATCCACGTTCCCTGCTCTTCAATTACGGCAATTCCTTTGGCACGTAAATATGGTTTTATAATCGGGTAAATTTCTTCTAAAATAGCTGTTTCTTCCTTATCTAAAGGCGCACCGGCATCTCCATCCACACAACATTGTCCTTTACAAGCTGTTAGGTTACACACAAATTCTTTTTCAAGAACATCGTCTGAAACTATTGTTTTTCCTATCTGAAACATAAATCAATTCATTTGCAGCCGCAAAGTTACAACTATTTACGGTTTTAAAACTGTTACCAAAAATGTAAAAATTATTATTCTTTTTATTGAATCATGAAATTGTTGTAAATTCGTGTGCTGCTTTTTGTTAGCTTGGGTTGATTTTGCAATAGGGCTGTTAAATTATCCGGTACTATTTGTTAAAGACTTGCATAACTAATTAAATATTTTGTACTTTCGTTTCCTATTCAACAAAATAAATCAATAATGAAATACGTTACATACATAGTTATAGCTATTGCTATTGCTTTGATTGTATTAAACATTACAAAATTAGATTTTAACAACTTATTTCAAGGCGAAAGTGTTGTAGCTTTAATTTGTATTATTGCCATTTTGTGCGCAGTAATCTTATTGCTTATCTTTAATACTTCAAAAGCAATAGACAATAAAAACAAGTAAAATGTTTGACTGTTTAATAATTGGCGGAGGCGTTTCGGGGGTTTCTTGTGCCTTGGTTTTAGGATCGGCAAATGCTAAATCGTTTGTGAACGATAAAAAAATTGGCATTATTGCCCACCAGAAATCATCGATGTTGCAAGATGCACTGTTTAACAACGCCTACGGAATACTACCCGGCACTTTAGGAAGCCACTTATTACAACAAACCCTTACCGATTTAAACAATATATACCCGCACATTAATCAAATTTTAAACGAACGGGTACTTTCTATAATTAATCACAAGGATTATTTTTTAGTAACTACTACCGAAAATATTTACGAAAGTAAATGTGTAGTTGTTGCTATCAACTCTAGCAATCCTTTTACCATTAACGGTTGTTTGGAATCTTATGTAATTCCGCATGGAAAATCGTTACCGCAGAAAAACCGTATTCAATTAGCAAATAAAGATCATTTGGTGTTTGAAAATATTTATGTTGCCGGGACTTTAGCAGGACATCGCAGTCAGTTAGCAATTGCTGCCGGAAGTGGCGCTGCCGTTGCAACCGATATTTTAACTTTGTGGAACCACGGTATTGAAACCCACGCACACGACAGTATCAGAAAGAAGTAAAATATATAATCAAATAAAAAAGCAGGTTTAAAACCTGCTTTTTTAACCTTTTTATTTTAAGAACGAATGTGCTGTAGTGTCTTGATCGTCTTCATTGTTAGCTGCAAAAATGCGCAATTGTTTTAACCAGTAAACAAAGGCAACTGTACAAATAATAATGAAAATCCAGTTAAGTAAGTTTGCAACCCACCAGTTTGTTAATTCTAATTTCGCAAACCAGTCCATTGGTACAAACAAAACATCAACGAATAAAAATTGTATCCCGTGAAAGAAAGATGTCCACATAATATTGTTATTAAATTATTTATGTTTAGTTTTAGTTTAATTCTAACTTTGCAACAAAAGTAAAAAAAATTATTAACAACTTATTTACAAAAACAAAATAATATCATTAATGCTTACAAATCTTTTTTCTAAAAGCAGACCTATTGGGTATGTGGTTATAGGGTTAATGCTTTTGGCAACGTATATTTTACATCTTTTAAGCGATTTAAAATGGTTACAGTCGCCAACCGTTGTTATAGAGAAGAGTTTTTTGTTTGTAGTAATGGTGTTTTCGGTTTTGTTGATACAATTTATCACCGTAAAAAATTACTTGGCAGTTAACAACCTGTATTCGTTGTTTTTGTACGCCTGTTTTTTGATTTTGTTTCCTACTTTTTATGATGATTCTCAACTGATCATTGCAAACCTGCTGGTACTTTTGGCGTTGCGAAGAATTATTTCGCTGCAAACTTTAAACGAACCCAAAATTAAAATCTTCGATGCCAGCTTATGGATATTCGTCGCCACACTGTTTGAATCATGGACGATCCTTTATTTTGTAATGATCTATCTGGCAATAATTTGGTACGTGAATCAGGATTACCGCAATTGGATTATTCCGTTGATTGCGTTGTTAACCGTTACTATTTTATTTTACACGTACAGCTTGTTTTACAATATTAATCTGGTGGAATTTTGGACAGATAAATACGATGTTGGCTTTAATTTTAGTTATTTTGAAAACGTTTATCAAAACATAGCTCTTTCATTTCTGGCTACAATTGCGGTTTTGTTCACGGTTTATCAGTTAACCAATTTAAAAAGTATTGCAACAAATCAACTAACACTTTATAAAAACGTTGTGCTTTGTTTTGTAATTGGAGCTGCGATTTATATCATTACCCCGGAAAAATCAAATGGATTGCTGGTTTTCACATTCTTTCCGTTATCAATTATCGGTGGAAATTTCATTGCAAACACACCTATTAAATGGGTTAAAGAAGCTGTTTTAGCTACAATTCTTGGAGTAAGTTTATTGTTGTTTTTATTGAAACTATAATTTTTCGCCATAAGCCAAGTCGCCTGCATCGCCAATTCCGGGAATAATGTACTTGTTTTCGTTCAAAGAATCATCTAAACTGGCTACCCACAAATGAATGTTTTCGGGCAGATGTTCCTTTAAATATTCAATACCTTCGGGTGCAGCGATAACAACGCAAATATGAATTTCCTTTGGATGTTCCTTCTTCATTAACTGATCAAAAACAGCAACCATTGAATGCCCTGTTGCCAACATTGGATCCAACAAAAGCAGACATTTATCTTTAAACGAAGGTGCTGCCTGATATTCAACCAAAATCTCTGATGCTCCGTGTGTTCTGGCAGCAGATACAAATCCGTTTTCGGCATCATCAAAAAAACTCATAAAACCAGTATGTAATGCCAATCCGGCACGTAATATCGAACATAAAACCACCTCATCTTTAATCAGCATGGTATCTTTTGTACCTAAAGGTGTGGTAATAGAAGTTTCTTTATACGAAAGTTTCTTGCTTAATTCATAAGCCATAATCTCGCCTATCCGCTCCATATTTTTACGAAAACGCATCGAATCGTTTTGCACATTCACATCGCGCAACTGCGCCAAAAAATGATTTAAAATACTGTTCTGCTCTGATATGTAGTGAATATGCATAAGTTTACCAATGAATTTTGTTGTTGTAAAAGTATTAAAAGTATATTTGTAAATAAAAATTATAACAATGTTTGCAGAATTAGCTTTTCCTGTTTTTGAAAAAAGTATCGAAGATTACCATAAATTCGACGATGTTAACCAACCAATAGCAAACCCGTACGAAAAAGGTTCTATTGAACATTTGCTGTATGCAAAAAACTGGGTTGATACCGTGCAATGGCATTATGAAGATATTATTCGCGACCCGCAGATTGATCCTGTTGCTGCTTTGGTTTTAAAACGCAAAATTGATGCATCGAACCAAGTAAGAACGGATATGGTTGAATATATCGACAGTTATTTTTTAGATAAATACAAAAACGTTCAGGTTAAGCCAAACGCAAAAATTAATACCGAAAGTCCGGCTTGGGCAATGGATCGTTTGTCTATTTTGGCATTAAAGATCTACCACATGCAAGAAGAAGCTACGCGACTAGATGCATCGGAAGATCACCGTGCAAAATGTCAGGCTAAATTAGATGTTCTTTTAGAGCAGAAACAAGATATGTTTACATCGATCAGCCAATTGATAGAAGATATTGAAAACGGCGACAAATTCATGAAAGTTTACAAACAAATGAAGATGTATAACGACGAAGAATTGAATCCGGTTTTGTATCAAAATAAAAAATAGTACTGAAGTCAAAAGTTTGAAAGTCGAAAGTCAAATGTTCGTTTTGTCGTTAGACTTTTCAGCATTTGACTTTTAAACTTTTAACTATGAACAAACTTTTAAAAATAGCGCAGGTATTCGTTTTTACCATTTTAATACTTTTAATTGCCGTGTTTATATGGCAGTTTTTCGATGCTTACGCTAAATTACTTTTTATTCCTTTGGGTGTTTTAAGCATTTATTACCTGTTAATTTATCTTTTTGCTAAACTTTTGCAGCAAAACCAGTCAAAAATTTGGTTTTATGTAGGCATTGTTTTTATGATTATTCCGCTACTTGCTTTTTCAATGGCTTACAAACCCGTTTTAGAATTTTCGTACAATATTTTGCAGACTTTAGGCAATTAAAATGAAGCATATTTTAGTAATACGATTATCGGCAATGGGCGATGTTGCTATGACGGTTCCTGTTATACGATCGTTGATCCAGCAGCATAACGATGTAAAAGTTACGGTGGTTTCTCGACCTTTTTTCAAACCTTTTTTTGATGATATTGATCGGGTTGATTTTTTTGGAGTTGATTTAGAAAACCGTCATAAAAGATTTTTTGGAATTTACAGATTGTACAAGGATCTAAAAAAACTAAAAATTGATTTTGTTGCCGATTTTCATAATGTATTGCGATCTAAAATACTCCGTACCTTTTTTAAATCAAACGGAACAAAAACAGCATTTACTGATAAAGGCAGAAAAGAAAAAAAGGAATTAACCAAATTAGAAAAAAAAGAATTAAAACCAATAAAACCAATAGTTGAGCGACATGTTGACACCTTGGCACAATTAGGTTTTAAGGTTGATCTATCAAAAATTGCTTTCCCGGAAAAAACGGTTTTGTCTGATGAAATTCTGGTTGTTACTGCCGAAAAATCAAACAATAAATGGATTGGAATTGCCCCGTTTGCACAATATCAAACAAAAGTGTATCCAACCGATTTAATGCAAAAGGTTATTTTAGATCTTTCCAAAAATCAAAATCATAAAATTTTCTTGTTTGGTGGAAAAAATGAATTAATTTCGTTAAAAAACCTCCAACAAAATCTTGAAAATGTTATATTAGTTGCCAATAAACTTACTTTTAAAGAAGAAATACAGTTTATTCCGCATTTAGATGTAATGCTTTCAATGGATTCAGGCAACGCGCATATCGCAGCAATGTACGGCATAAAAGTTGTTACGTTGTGGGGAAACACGCATCCGTTTGCAGGTTTTGTACCGTTTAACCAACCGTTAGAAAACTGTTTGATTCCCAATTTAGAGAATTATCCGTTTTTGCCTACATCGATTTACGGAAACAAAATAGTAACAGGCTACCAAGATGTTATGCAAAGTATAACGCCCGAAGAAGTTGTTGCAAAAATTAGTACGAATTTATACGAATGAAAGATTTAATAGAAAAAAGCATTGGGCTGCTAAAAGATTTAATTAAAACACCGTCGTTTAGTAAAGAAGAAGATATTACAGCCGAAATTATTGATACTTACATAAAGAGTTTTGGCGTAGCAACATACCGCGAATTAAACAATGTTTGGGCTTTTAACAAGTATTACGATCCGTTAAAACCAACTATTTTATTAAACTCGCACCACGATACGGTTCGCCCGAATATTGATTATTCACGTGATCCTTTTTTAGCGGAGATAATTGATGGAAAATTATATGGATTAGGATCTAACGATGCCGGCGGATGCTTGGTTTCGTTGATTTCTACCTTTCTGCATTATTACAATCAGCCGAATTTAAAATACAATTTAGTGATTGCTGCAACTGCCGAAGAAGAAATTTTAGGCTTGCATGGTTTAGAGTTTGTTGTACCAAAATTGGGTGCGTTAGATTTTGCAATAGTGGGAGAACCAACACAAATGCATTTGGCGGTTGCCGAAAAAGGTTTAATGGTTTTAGAATGCAAAGCTTCTGGAAAATCGGGACACGCAGCACGCAACGAAGGTGAAAATGCCATTTACAACGCTATTGAAGATATTTTGTGGTTTAAAACATTTGAATTCCCTAAACAATCTGAAACGTTCGGGCCGATAAAAATGTCGGTTACCATGATAAATGCCGGAACACAGCACAACGTAGTACCATCGGGCTGTGATTTTGTGGTTGATGTTCGTATTACCGATGCGTACACCAACGAAGAGGTTTTAGATATTATAAAGGCACATACCAAATGCGAAATTAAACCGAGATCTACCCGTTTACGTCCGTCGTTTATTTCGTTAGATCACCCAATTGTAAAAGCCGGAATAAATTTAGGCAGAACAACATACGGCTCGCCAACTACAAGTGACCAGGCAGTATTAAAAATTCCATCGTTAAAATTAGGACCTGGAAATTCGGCACGTTCACACACCGCCGACGAGTTTGTGTATGTTAACGAAATTGAAGAAGGTGTTGAACTGTATATTAAGATATTAGATCAGTTGGTATTATAAAAATATTGGAGATTTTATCACTAAAAATCCCCAATATTTGCTTTTATCGGAATCACTATAAATTGTTTTTTATATTCATTGTCTTTTGTACCAACATTCCAACGGGTTGATGCAATTACACGCACGGCTTCTTTATAAAAACTGTTTTCTGCCGAAATTTCTTTGGACGAAAATTCAAAAGCTTTACCGTCTTCACTTACTGCAAACACTACATAAAACACAAAATAAGGTTTCTTTTTTGCTGTTTTAGGTATGTCTTCTTTTTTTACGTTGTTGTAATTAAAATTATTGTTGATGTAATAGTATAAATCTTCGGTGTTTCCGCCGGCATAATTGGCATCTTTAACAACCGGTTTGATAGGAAAAACCAATGTATCCTGAGCAAATGCCGATAAATTACTAAAAACTAAAAATAATAAAATGCTTAAATTTCTCATAACTGCTGTAGTTTTTGAAGATTCTCTAATGCTTTGCTGATTGATTTTATATGATCGAACGTTAACAGCAATCGTAAGCCGTTTTTGGTCTGTTTTTCTTTTAACGTTGCCAGTTTTGGATACAGCTGAATAAACTGTAATACTTTGCGGAATTGTGCCGATTGATAATACATTGATTGCTGGTCGCTTACAAAATAACCAATCATTTTGCTTTGTTTTAGCACTAATTTTTCAATTCCGGCTTTTGATGCAATCCATTTTATACGAACCGAATCTAACAAGTTTACTACTTGTCTTGGCAATGCACCAAAACGGTCGATCAATTTGTTTTGAAAAGCGATTAATTCGTCTTCGGTTTTCAAAGTCGCCAATTCGTTATACAGCGTTAATCGTTCGGAAACATTGTTGATGTATTCATCAGGAAACAAAATCTCGAAATCAGATTCTATCACAATATCTTTTACATATTCTTTGGTATCGATATTCTGTTCTTCTTCGTATAAATCTTTAAACTCGTTTTCTTTCAGCTCATCAATAGCTTCATTCATGATTTTCTGATACGTTTCAAAACCAATTTCATTAATAAAACCACTTTGTTCGCCACCTAAAATATCGCCTGCACCTCTAATTTCCAAATCTTTCATGGCGATATTAAATCCGCTGCCTAAATCGCTGAACTGTTCCAATGCCGAAATACGTTTACGCGCTTCTTCGGTCATTACGCTGTAAGGCGGCGTAATAAAATAACAAAATGCCTTTTTGTTGCTTCGACCAACGCGACCGCGCATCTGATGTAAATCGCTCAAACCAAAATTGTTGGCATTGTTAATAAAGATCGTATTTGCGTTAGGAACATCCAATCCACTTTCAATAATCGTCGTTGCCACCAAAACATCAAATTCGCCTTCCATGAACGATAAAAGCAAATCTTCCAATTTCTTCCCTTCCATTTGTCCGTGCCCAATTCCCACTTTTGCATGCGGAACCAAACGTTGGATCATTCCTGCAACTTCCTTAATATTTTCAATTCGGTTATTGATGAAATAAACCTGTCCGCCACGTTCAATTTCGTACGCAATAGCATCGCGAATCACTTCTTCGTTAAAACCAACCACATTTGTTTCGATTGGATAACGGTTTGGCGGCGGCGTTGTAATTACCGATAAATCGCGGGCTGCCATTAATGAAAACTGCAGTGTTCTCGGGATTGGCGTTGCGGTAAGCGTTAAGGTATCGATATTTTCACCAATGGTTTTTAGTTTGTCTTTTACGGCAACTCCGAATTTTTGTTCTTCATCAATCACCAATAATCCCAAATCTTTAAAAACTACATTTTTATTGACTAACTGATGCGTTCCGATTAAAATATCGACCTTCCCTTCTGCCAATTCTTTCAGAGTTTCGGCTTTCTGTTTAGCAGTTTTAAATCGATTTAAATACGCAACCTTCACCGGCATATCCTTTAAACGCTCTGTAAACGTTTTGTAATGCTGAAAAGCCAAAATGGTTGTTGGTACCAAAACTGCGACCTGCTTACCGTTATCGACCATTTTAAAGGCTGCACGAATGGCAACTTCGGTTTTACCAAAGCCCACATCTCCACAAACCAAACGATCCATTGGGCGGTCGTTTTCCATATCAGCCTTTACTTCAATGGTAGATTTTAACTGATCGGGCGTATCTTCGTAAATGAACGAACTTTCTAATTCTGCCTGCAAATAACTGTCGGGCGCACACGCAAATCCTTTTTCTAATCGACGTTTTGCGTACAGTTTTATAAGGTTGAACGCAATGTGTTTTACACGCGCTTTAGTTTTTTGTTTTAAAGCTTTCCAAGCGCCCGAACCAATTTTATAAATCTTTGGTGGCGCACCTTCTTTGCCGTTGTATTTTGATATTTTATGTAGCGAGTGTATCGAAACGTACACAATATCGTTATCGGCATAAACAAGCTTAATAGCTTCCTGCTTTTTGCCTTCTACGTCAATTTTCTGTAAACCGCCAAACTTTCCAATTCCGTGATCAATATGCGTTACGTAATCGCCAACCGAGAGCGTGGTAAGCTCTTTCAGCGTAATGGTTTGTTTTTTGGTGTAGCCGTTTTTTATGCTGAATTTATGGTACCGTTCAAAAATCTGATGATCGGTATAACAAACAATCTGGTTTTCTTTGTCAATAAAACCTTGAAACAAAGGCATTACAACGGTTTTATACTGCTGAATACTTTTATTTTGATCTTTTAAACTTGAGAAAATTTCTTCGAAACGTTTGCTTTGCGATTCGCTTGAACAATACAGATAATTGGTGTATCCGTTTTCGGTATTCTGGTTCAGATTTTCAATCAATAAATCGAACTGTTTATTGAACGACGGTTGCGGATTGAAATGAAAATCGACCGAAAAATTAGGTGTAAAAAAGTTTTGCTGCGCTAATTCAACCACCGTAAAATCATCGGCTTTTTGAAGGAATTCAGCCGAAGGCAAAAACATTTGATCTGGTGCCAAATGCTGAACATCTTTACTTAATTTATCGAAAGCTTCGGTTGCTTTCTGAAACATTTTGGTAAGTTGTTCCTTTATTAAAACGGTGTTTTGTATGAACAAAACAGTATTTGGACTGATATAGTTTAGGAAGCTTTCGCGGTTTTCCTGCAAAAATTTATTTTCTACATTAGGGATAATCGTGATTTTTTTATTGGTTTCGATCGAAAGTTGCGTTTCCACATCAAAAGCACGGATGCTGTCGATTTCATTTCCAAAAAATTCAATTCGATACGGATTTTCATTCGAAAAAGAAAATACATCTATAATTCCACCACGAACAGAAAATTCGCCAGGTTCCGAAACAAAATCTACTCGCTTAAAATTGTATTCAAACAACACCTCGTTCACAAAATCGATCGTCATTTTATCGTTAACGGCAATTTTCAAGGTGTTTCTATCCAACTGTTTACGCGTAACCACTTTTTCAAACAACGCATCGGCGTACGAAACAATTACAACTGGTTTTTTACGCGCATTTAATCGGTTTAAAACTTCAGCACGTAACAAAACATTGGCATTATCCGTTTCTTCGATTTGATAAGGTCTGCGGTACGATCCAGGATAAAACAGCACATAATCTTTCGAGATCAGATTTTCGAGATCATTCAAATAATAAGCAGCTTCTTCTTTATCGTTAAAAATCAACAAAAAATGCTGATCGGACTCTTTAAACAATGCCTGAATTTGAAACGACAATGCCGAGCCTATAAATCCTTTTGCATGAATTTTATTGCCTAATTTGTTAAGCTGCTGTTGTAATTGCTGCGTTTTGGTTGCTTGTTCAAATACTTTTTTAATACTCATTATTCTGTAGGTAAGGCATTTAAAGTGGCACGTTTAATAGTATCCATCGGTTGAATTAGTTGATCTTCGCCAACTTCTTTCGGTATTTTTGATTTTATTTCGAACTCGTTAAACTGATTAATAATTGAATTGGTGCTTTTTTGAATATTTAAAAGCAACGTATTTATTTCCTTAACATTCAACGGTTCTAATTCTAACTGCATGTTCAGGTTTTGAATATGGGTTTCTAACAACGAAAAACGCGCTTTGGTTTCGGGTCTGTTGTACATTTCGGGAATATCGGTTTTTAAAACTGCCGATCTTTCAACCAAAGCATTCGATTTATGAATTAAGTTCCGAAGTCCTGCATTAGGTGTGATCGTTAATTCATTTACAAAATTTCGCCAATTTTCCCAGTTGTTTAATTTGGAACTAATTGCCGGATTTGAAATGCTTACGGTAAACTTCCATTTTTCGTGAATGTTCTTAACCATAGAATCTTGCGAAATTTTTGTGGTTGCATTCGGTGTGATTACTACCTCTTTTTTACAACTAATTGTAGCTGTTGCAAGCAGTATTAAAACAAATATATATTTCATAAAAAGTTGTCTAAAACAAACCACAAAATTACTAATATTGACGGTATGAAATAGTCTAAACAACAAATATTAAGATGCTTTTGAGGAATTTTTGCAAAAGATTTAAAAAAAATAGTTACAAAAGCTATCTTTGTAAAAGAAATTAAACAACATGAACGATACCAAAATATTAATTATTGGAGCTTGCGGACAGATAGGCTCTGAACTTACCTTAAAATTACGCGAATTATACGGAACGGACAACGTTATAGCATCAGACATTAGAAAAGGCGAACAAGATGTTTTTAAAACAGGACCTTTTGAAATTGTAGATGCCATGAATTATGGGCAAGTTGAAGCCTTGGTTGACAAATACAAAATTGACGAGGTTTACTTAATGGCTGCTTTACTTTCTGCCACTGCAGAGAAAAATCCGGCCTTTGCATGGGATTTGAATATGAATTCGCTTTTCCACGTACTAAATTTAGCGAAAGAAGGTAAAATTAAAAAGATATTTTGGCCATCGAGCATCGCGGTTTTTGGACCAACAACTCCAAAACATGATACACCGCAATATACTGTAATGGAACCATCTACCGTTTACGGAATTTCTAAACAAGCTGGTGAGCGCTGGTGCGAATACTACTTTAATAAATATGGAGTTGATGTAAGATCGATCCGTTATCCGGGATTAATTTCTTGGAAAACGCCTCCGGGGGGTGGCACAACCGATTATGCGGTTGATATTTATTATAAAGCAGTTGCCGACAATAAATATACTTGTTTTTTATCTGAAAATACCGAATTACCAATGATGTATATGGATGATGCCATTCGTGCAACCGTTGGAATTATGCAGGCAGATAAAGAAAAAATGAAAATTCGTTCTTCGTACAACTTATCAGCAATGAGTTTTACACCTAAAGAAATTGCAGCAGTTATTGCAAAAGAAAAACCAGGTTTCGAGATTTCATACGAACCAGATTTCCGTCAGGCTATTGCCGATTCTTGGCCAAGCAGCATTAATGATTCTGAAGCTCGCAAAGATTGGAATTGGCAACATAATTACGATTTAGAAAGCATGACAAAAGTTATGCTGGAAAATTTATCTAAATAATGATTATTTTTAAAAATTATTTTTTATCATTGTAAATTATAAAAATTTATTACATTAGCATAAAAAATACATAAACTATAAACATATAACTATGAAAAAAGTATTTTCACTTTTATTAATAATATTACCATTAATGCTTTTAACAGTATCTTGCCACGAAGAGGAAGATCCTATTACTACAACATCTCCTTATGCTAAATATAAAGGGCCTTGGGTTGGAACTTACTCAGGAAGCGACTTAGGTGAAATGGAATTTACCGTTAATGCAGACGGAACAATAAAAGGAGAGGTTATATCTCAAGGTTTTAAAAATTTAGAATTAACTTTAAAAGGAAAAGTTAATATTCACGGCGAAGTTTCAATGATTTTAATTAATACAAATGAAGATGACGTAGAAGAAGAAATAGGTGCTTTTATAGGATCGTTTTTTGAATCTAATGCATCAGGAACTTGGACAAATGATTTAAACGGAGGAATTAAAGGAACTTGGATTGCAAATAAATAAAATAATATTTATAAATATTATAAGGTCATCAAAATATTTTGATGACCTTTTTGTTTGACTAATTAAATAATAACATAACATTTTTTATTACATTAGTAATCAGGTAACTAATATAATATTTTTATGAAAAAAATTACGCTAACATTAATTACTCTAGTTGGTTTAGCTTGTCATGCACAAGTACAACTTACAAATGAAAACTTTGATTCACTTCAAAATTATGCATTACCTAATGGGTGGAATGCTACATTTACTGATAATTATATTGGAATAGACGATTACTATACTGCTTGTAGTGGCACGCAATATCTTTATGCTAATATTTACGAAAGTGAAATAACTGAAATTACAACATCTTTATATGTAAGCATCATACCTGGAATTGCAACAATTAGTTACAACTTAAAGATAATGGATTTTGATTTAGAAACACCTTTTGTAGGTGATTTTGGCACTGTTGAAATGTTGTACACATTAAATAACGGAAACACTTGGCATAGTGCATTAACCACTAATAGTACAAACTTTACACCATCAAACAATTGTCAGCTTTTATCGTACACCATTCCAACGGGTTCGATTTCCAGCTTAGATAATCTAAGAGTAAAGTTTAATTTTATCTACAATTCTGGTGATTGGGAAGTTATTATAGATGATTTTAAAATTGATATTGATGACTCTGCAACAACACCAAATTTAAATTTATCTAATTTAAGCGTTTATCCAAACCCTGTTTCTGATGTGCTAAATGTTGATTATAATGAAAACATATCTAATTTAACTGTTTATGATTTATCAGGAAGATCCGTTAAGTCGTTTACTACAAACAACAGTAATAATTCAATAGATGTATCCGATTTAAAATCTGGAATATATATGTTGAGAATAGAAACTGAAAACAAAAAAGTTTCTACCGTGAAATTTATAAAGAAATAACATCAAACAAAATCCACTTTTAAAACGAAGTGGATTTTTTATTTTCCTTCATGGCTTCAATATTTTCTGAAGCCTCACTTAAAGCTATTTTGTACCATTCTTCCATTAACGGAAATATTTTCTTAGAAACTTTTTCAATGGGTTCATAAAAGACTGATTCATTTAATGTTTCTTTTGATACAATTAAATTATTGAAATTTATCTTTTGGAATAAATTCAAAAAAACCGAAACAATCAACAGCATTTTTATCCCTTCAAAAACAGCTCCTAAAATTTTATTTACAAAACCAAGTGCCAAACTTTCGGCAAGTTTTGTAACTGCTTTTCCTAAAAAAAACAGTAAAATTAGCACTGCAACAAATGTTATAAAAAACGCTGCAATGGTTAACGTATTAGGGTTCCATTGCGTGTTTTCGGTTAAAAAATTACGTGTAAAAAACGAAAATCGCAACGAAATGTAAATTCCAACAACCAAAGCAATCAATGAAATTACCGATGCTACCAAACCGTTTTTTATCCCTTTAAACAAAGCATATCCCAATAAAACGGTAATTATTAAATCTACAACAATCATATCGTTAAAATAAAGTGCAAATATAAAGCAGTTTCGGCATTATGAAATATCTTTGCAGTTCAATAAAACAATTTATGGCAAGAGACGAAGAATTAAAAGAACGATGGAATTCGCTGGTTGAAAAACTGTCTGATCAATTTGCTGACGGAGATACTTTAGATGTTGACGGAATAACCTACTTGATTGGAGTACAAGAATTAGGTAAATTCAATAAAAAATTTAAAAAAGATGAAAAAGTAAACATTATGCATATTGCAATTTGCCGTTTATTGGAACCATTTGGGTATTACGAATTTTCACATTTCGATGCCGATGGCTGGCCTCATTACACTATAAAAGACCAATTACCGCATTTAAAAGCTGGGGAACAAGCTGTGCTTATGAAAGATGCTATTGTGAATTATTTTTTAGATAATGGTTATATAAAGTAATTTTTAACCATTCTAATTTTCAGCATCAACCAAAAAGCGTAAATTTGCAGAATACCTGTTTATAAAACAATGATAGATAAAATAAAAGAATTAATTGGCGAAGCAGAAGCTTTTACTACCGATAATAAAGACACGTTAGAAGCTTTTAGAATTAAATTTATTTCTAAAAAAGGACTAATTAATGAAATTTTTGCTGAATTTAAAAATGTTCCGAACGATCAAAAGAAAGAATTCGGGCAGGCAATCAATTCGTTAAAAAATGCGGTTGAAGGTAAAATTAAATCTATTCAGGATGCGTTAGAATCTAAAGAAGAAGTTGCGGGTATTTTTGGCGATTTAACTCGTCCGGGAACTCCTATAAACATTGGTTCGCGCCATCCGATATCTTTGGTAAAAAATCAGGTAATCGATGTGTTTTCTAACATTGGTTTCAATGTTTCCGAAGGTCCTGAAATTGAAGACGACTGGCATAATTTCGAAGCATTGAATTTTCCGGCGCATCATCCAGCTCGCGATATGCAGGATACATTTTTCGTTCAAATGAACCCGGATTATTTGTTGCGTACGCATACCTCATCGGTTCAGGTGCGATATATGGAAAACAACCAACCACCAATTAGAACCATTTCTCCTGGGAGAGTTTTTCGTAACGAAGCTATTTCGTCGCGATCGCATTGTATATTTCATCAGGTAGAAGGTTTGTATATTGATAAAGATGTATCGTTTGCCGATTTAAAACAAACCTTATTATATTTTACGAAGGAAATGTTCGGAAAGTCGAAAATTCGTCTGCGCCCGTCTTATTTCCCTTTTACCGAACCAAGTGCAGAAGTTGATGTTTACTGGGGCCTAAAAACCGAAACCGATTACCGTATTACAATAGGATCCGGTTGGTTAGATATTATGGGTTGTGGTATGGTAGATCCTAACGTTTTAAAGGCATCGAACATTAATCCTGATGAATATTCTGGTTTTGCTTTTGGAATGGGATTAGAACGTATGGCTATGCTTTTGTATCAAATTGGAGATATTCGTATGTATTTTGAAAACGATGTTCGCTTTTTAGAACAGTTTAAATCTAATTTTTAGATATCAATATAAAAACAAAACAGCCTTGAGAATCTCAAAGCTGTTTTGTTTTAAATTTGCTCTGCGGTTTCCTTATAAAACAATCGTTTAGGACCAATAATAAAAAACACCAAAGCCGTTGCAAACGATATAAAACCAACGTTTACTATAAAACCCAAAGCAAAACAAATTACCCAGATTAATTTTTCGCCGGCAGGCATTTTTCTTGATTTAAAAATCATAAAGTACGCCAACGCGATATAAATAATCGATGAAATTAATCCAACCGAAATTAGATTATTTCCGTTTAAAAAGCTCCATTCTATGTGGGTAACTTTAAATACCGATCCCACGATTAAAATGATAAAACTTAATACAAAAGCTATTCTGTAATATTTAAAAAGACTCATAAATTACATTTTTACAAATTTAAGCAAATTGAAATCTTTTTTCGGTTTCTTGTATACTCTGCAATAATTTTGGTTTGATTATTCTATGCAAAATATAAATACAGATAAACTGCAGCAGTGAAAAAGTATTTAAGAAATGCAGCCCTACAAAACTTAATTCAAACTGCTTTTCAAAGAAACTATTAACCATTTGGTAATATCCACCAGCACCAATGAGCGGCAAGGAAAACAGAGCTTGGGTTACCGATTGAATCAACCATTTTTTTCTTTTATCTTTTGCTGTTTTCTAATTTTGTATATAAATCTGAAACTAATGATTGAATAGAACAAAAACGAACCTAATATCAATGAAAGCATCACAATTTCTCCAAACGATCCGGTCTTCTTCAAGAAAAAGAAAATTAAAAGATACATTGCAACTGTAATAATCGCTTTAGGAATCGAAATAAACTTCAACAATTCACGCAAAAGCATTTTGTTATAATATTTATGTAAATCGGACTGTTTTTGTTCGATTAAACCTGTAAATCCAAAGATTCCAAACTTTTTAAATTCGGTTTGTAAAGCATCTTCAAACAAAATGTTCGGGTTTTCTTTCCATTGATCTTCAATCGCATTTGCTAAATGATCTACCAATTCTACCTGAACATCGTAATGTTCTACATAATGTTTTTTGGTAAAATTGAAGATTTGATTGATTTCTTGTTCGGTAATTTTCCTCATAACTTACTAAATTTAAGTTCTGTTTGATTGATTTCGTATTTCAAAAGAGGAATTATTTTAGTGTACAAAATCAAAAAAAACAAGATTAATATTTGTGCAAACGCACTAGATAATACTATTTTGAAAAGTGATGGATCTGAGTTAACCGATAAATTGGTTCTTAAGTAGAGAAGAGCAAAAATAGGTAAACCGTATAAATAATTTCCAACACTATTTACAAGGAACTTTTTGTTTTTAGATGTTTTCAGCCTTTGATAAATGTAAATACCCAATGTTAATGCAATAAATCCTAAACGTATTAATAAATCATAATTGTACAAGAAAGATTTTGGATTAGAATAAAACTGAAACAATATATAAAACAATATCACTGAAAGAATAATTTTTGGAACAGAGAAAAAACTGATAAATTCTTTTTTAATGATTTTCCAATAATGATTTTTCAATGCCGCTTGTTTTTGTTCTACCAAACCTGTAAAACCAAAGATTCCAAACTTTTTAAATTCGGTTTGTAAAGCGTCTTCAAACAAAATGTTCGGGTTTTCTTTCCATTGATCTTCAATAGCATTTGCGAGATGATCTACCAATTCTACCTGAACATCGTAATGTTCTACCAAATGTTTTTTAGTAAAAGTGAATAGTTGTTCTATTTGTTCTGTTGATAACTTCATTACATTACTTTTAAAAGTTGGTTTTCTATTTTTATGTTTTTTCGCATAAGAATGGTTCGCATCACAAATACGAGCGTTGTATGTACAATAACAAATAATGCTGGTTGTGAAAGTAAATCTCCATCGCTGTAATTGACACCAAGATTAATAATCAACGCTAAAACCAAAACGCCAACATAAATTTTTATTTGATCTTCAGCATACATACTTAATACTGTATTGAATCGATTTTTACTAAATAATTTCATTAAGTAAAATCCTAAAACAAGCCCAATACCTCCAAAAATATACATCGTGTAAGTAACCCAATTTTCTTTTCTATATAGCATAGATCCAAAACAAAGGATTGTTGTCAATGGTAAAATACAATAGTTGTATTTCCAATCGAGTTTTTTCCATAATTTCGAAACCATTTTTGGAACACTGTCGTACTTTGAAGTTCGATCCCATAATATTTCATCTTTCCATTTAAACAAAACTCTAGTTAAAGCATCATCAAATAATATCATCTGATTATTTTTCATTTCAGCTTCTACATCGGTTGATATGTGATCTACTAATTCTATTCGTACGTCGTCAAATTTTTTAAAAGAATAATGTTCACTAAGAACATAATCTACATATTCTATCTGTTCTGCCGATAACTTCATTAGTAACCTAGTTTTAAATTCGGGTTTACAATATTTTGCATGTTACGTACAAAATTCTCCAACTCTTCCATACGCGAAACCGTTTCTTTCACGCCGCTTTCTGTCAGTTTGTAGTATTTACGAATACGTCCGTCCACGCGATCCATTTCCACATCTAAAAAACCGTCGGCTTCCATTTTGTGCAGTGCTGGATACAAAGCACCTTCGGTAATATTCATTTCGCCCTGCGTAATTTCTTTAACCTTTTGGGTAATTTCGTAGCCGTACATTTTGCCGTGCTGTTCCAGAAGTTTCATAATAATGGTATTTAAACTTCCTTTATATAATTGTTGTTGCTTTTTCATACTTATGACTTTTAGGTATGGCAAATATACATAATTTTTTTATGCATCAAAATTTTAGGTATAAAATTGTTTCAGAAATGATAAATATCAGTATTAAGCGGTTGTAATTTTGTATTTTTGCAGAAATTAAAATCAAATGTCAAAATTCAATCCTTTAAAGGTTAAAGAAATAAGAAGAGAAACGCCTTTGGCAGTTTCGATTGTTTTTGATATTCCTGCCCATTTACAAGCAGATTATCAGTTTCAGGCGGGTCAATACGTAAACATAAAAGCATTTATAAACGGAGAAGAAATAAGAAGATCATACTCTATAAGTTCGTCTCCGAAAAGTAACGAATTACGAGTTGTTGTGAAGGCGGTAGAAAACGGATTGTTCTCGAATTACGCAACACAACAATTAAAAGTTGGCGATGAATTAGAAATTGCCGTTCCCGAAGGTAAGTTTGTTTTAGAGAACAAAGAAGCAAAAGTTATTGTGGGTATTGCTGCCGGAAGCGGTATTACACCGATTATTTCATTAGCAAAAGATACTTTGGAAAGTGCAACTGATACCACTTTTGTATTGATTTACGGAAATAAAACAGTTGAAGACACTATTTATTTTAATGAGATTGATGCACTTAAAAACCAATATTTAGGTCGATTTTTTGTACATTATACTTTTACAAAAACACATCCTGAAGGTGCTTTGTTTGGAAGAATTGAACGATCTACCATCAATTTTGTGCTTAAAAATAAACACAGCGAAAAACGTGTTGATGAGTATTTCTTGTGCGGTCCGGAAGATATGATTAAAAAGGTTACCGATGTTTTAATTGAAAATGGTGCCAACGAAGATCAAATTCATTACGAATTGTTTACCACAAGTTCTACCAATGGCGAAATTCCGGTTTCGGGCGAAGGAATGGTAAAAGTTACCGTTATGGTTGACGATGTTGAAACAACCTTTAACATGCCACGTACCGAAAATATTTTAAATGCCGCTTTAAAACACGGTGTAGATGCGCCCTATTCATGCCAAGGTGGTATTTGTAGTTCGTGCATGTGCCGTACAGTGAAAGGATCGGCAGAAATGAAAACAAACCATATTTTAATGGACGATGAAATTGAAGAAGGCTTGCTTTTGGCTTGTCAGGCTTATGTAACGTCAGACGAAATTTATGTTGATTTTGATGATGTTTAATCGATGATGAATTATAGGAAAAGCAGGATTTTAAAATCCTGCTTTTTTGTTATCTTTATAAGAAAGTGCCAAAAAAACTAATCTTTTATCTTTTAGGAAGTATAATTTTTATTGTAATTGGTTTAATAGTCTATTGGAATCTCCCTATTGAAATCACAAGAAAAAGCGATATCACAATTGGAAATACGCTAATTAAAAATATTGAACAATATAAATTGTATCATAAGAAATTACCTGTTGAAAATGATTGGAAAACCCTTACAAAATTAGGTTTTCAGATTAATGAAGTTGGCACGAAACCTAACTACGCTATAGATTCTAAAGGTAATTATGAAATTACTTTTTTGGAAGGATTTGACGGACCTTACCTACTATGGAATTCTATTGATAAAAAATGGAAGATTGATTATCCAAAAGTTTTTAGTGTTTCTGCTAAAACTAATTTATCTGTAATTGAAGGAAACCAAATATTATTTATACGACCAAGTGAAGAAAAATTTGAATCGTTAAAAGATGAAGATGGTATTTATGAAGTTGATTCTGATTTTGGATTTGGAATTCAACAAACAATGGATCGTTTACGTTTGCAATCTAAATACAAACATTTAAAATATGAAGTTGTTACCGATAGATTTATTGAAATTAAAGACTACAAAAACTGTCCGATAAAGATAGATACTGATACCCTTTTATACACAACAATATTAACGGTACCCGAAAAAGAAATAAAAGTTATACGAATAATAAACTCTACGGGATATTTATCTGCAATTGATGATTTTTTTGATATTAAATGATTTTTTAAAGATATTTCTCCAAATAATAACCCCGACAGAGTTTGAAACTCTGTCGGGGTTGTATAATTTATTAGGATAATCTATTTTTTTAAGACCTCACAGGTTTTAAAAACCTGTGAGGTCTGTTTTCTTTTACAAATCAAAACCTAAAACGGTTCTGTAATATTTTTTGTCGAAGTTTATTTTTTCAAAGTTTTTGTATGATTGTTTTAAAGCGTCTTTGAAGTTTTCTCCGTAGGATGTTACTGCAATTACACGTCCGCCATTTGTAACGATAGTTCCGTCTTTTTCGGCAGTTCCTGCATGAAAAACAATCGAATCTTCTACCTGATCCAAACCAGTAATCTCTTTCCCTTTTTCGTAATCTTCAGGATATCCGCCCGAAACAATCATTACCGTTGTCGCTGTTCTTTCGTCGGTTTCTAATACCGTATTTGCCAATGTTTGATTTGCAACTGCCTGGAACAATTCCACCAAATCTGATTTAATTCTCGGAATAACCACTTCGGTTTCCGGATCGCCCATACGAACGTTGTATTCAATTACAAACGGATCGTTTCCTACCTTTATCAAACCAATAAAAACAAAGCCTTTGTATTCAATAGCATCGTTTTTTAAGCCGTTAATTGTTGGTATTACAACGCGCTCTTCTACTTTTTGCATAAATTCTGCATCGGCAAACGTAACCGGAGAAACAGCAC
>CAMLFV010000007.1 GCA_946479395.1 uncultured Flavobacterium sp.
ATTCCACCTGTATTTAAACCGGTATCGCCTTCGCCAATTCGCTTATAATCTTTTGCTGTTGGTAATATTTTATATGATTTTCCATCAGTCAAAACAAAACAAGACAATTCAATTCCGTCTAAAAATTCTTCAATAACCACTTTAGATGATGCGTCGCCAAACTTGGCATCAACCAACATATTGCTTAATTCTTGTTGTGCTTCGGCTAAATCATTCAGTATTAAAACACCTTTACCTGCAGCCAATCCATCGGCTTTCAATACGTAAGGTGGATTTAAAGTCTTTAAAAATTCTTGACCTGCCTCAACGGTATCTTTCGTAAAAGCTTCGTATCGAGCTGTTGGAATATTGTTTTTTACCAAAAACTGCTTGGCAAATTCTTTGCTTCCTTCTAACTGTGCACCATGTTGAGATGGACCAATCACAGGAATTCCGTTTAAAGCAGTATCGTTCTTAAAAAAATCGTAAATACCTTTAACCAAAGGATCTTCCGGTCCAACAACCACCATTTCTACAGCGTTGTTTAAAACAAACTGCTTAACAGCGTTAAAATCTGTTGGGTTTACCGCAACATTGATTGCAATTTGTGCAATACCTGCGTTACCCGGTGCTACAAATAACTGACTGCAATTGGTACTTTGAGTAATTTTCCACGCTAATGCATGCTCTCTTCCGCCCGATCCTAATAGTAAAATATTCATATTTGTTGTGTTGTAGTTTTATTGCAAAATTAGTAATTAATAAGCCTTTTTTTCGCCTTTTACTGCATTTTTTATGGTTAAGTAAATGATTTTTAGATCAAGCAGTAACGACCAGCTTTCCATGTAAAAAATATCATATTTAATTCTATTAATGATATCTGTATCGTTTTCAATTTCCCCTCGATAACCATGTGTTTGCGCCATGCCGGTTATTCCGGGTTTGATGAAGTGTCGTGCTTTGAACTTATTGACTTTTACTGCATATTTTTCGGTAAAATTTAACATGTGCGGACGCGGCCCAACTACAGACATACTACCAAATAAAACGTTGAAAAACTGCGGCATTTCGTCGATACTTGTTCTACGGATAAACGCGCCAACTTTTGTTATGCGGGGATCGTTCTTTACGGCTTCATCAATATCTGCTTTTTCGTTAACAAACATTGACCGAAACTTATAACAGTTAAACTCTTCATAATCAAGTCCGTTTCTTTTTTGTTTGAAGAAAATGGGTCCTTTAGATTCCAACCTGATTAAAATGGCAATCAACGGCGTTAACCACGACATGATTAAAATGATTACAAGCGATGAAAAAACAATATCGAATACGCGCTTAATAAAGTAATTCAATGGATCATTCAACGGTGTTGTTCTTGATGCCATTACCGGGATTACTCCGTAATAATCTACTTTTAAATTGGCTGAAAGCAAATCTTTTCGGGAAGGCAGAAACTTTAAAAGTTTTAGGTTATTATCAACATAATCAATAAAAACAGAAACTTGTTTGGTATTTGTTTTTTCTAAGCTCAAATAAATTTCATCGATATCATTTTCTATACAAAACGCAATTATATCAGCAGGAGAAGTATCAACCAAAGAAAAATTTCCGAATAATTTATACCCGTAATCATCGTTTCCGGTTACAAAATTTATAAAATTAGCAGTTAAATCATCGTGACCAACAATAACAATTCTACGTATATTTCCTTTATAGTATTTTCTGAATAATTTAAGCAGCCAGAAAATAAGGTACTTTGCCAGAACAATAACAATGGCAGTTCCTAACAGATAATATCCAACTACATTATATTCTTTAGTTAACGAAAACAAGCCGTTTAAAGCAAAGATATTTAAAGCGAATAAAAAGTATTGTTTGATTGTTTTTTGGGCAATCTGAATGAGTTTTGTAAAACGATAAACCTGATAAAACTTGGTGGTTATTGATATTACAATCCACGAAAAGGCAAGATACAGATAAAAATAAGTTGCTTGAAAACTATCGGGTAAGAACCAAATGCCAAAAATTACCAGAACTATTAAATCAAAAGTTATGGTAATGGGTCTTAAATACTTGGAATATCTACCTATTTTGCGCTGCACTAATAAATGTATTTAGAAAAATCTTTGTGTTCTTCTTTTTGCAATTCTTCTGCCGATAAAGTTTTAAAATAATCGAACGTTTTCTGCAAACCGGTTTTACGGTCGGTTTTTGCTTCCCAATTTAATAATTTTTTTGCTAATGATGTATCGGGTTGACGTTGTAAGGGATCATTTTCCGGCAACGGTTTGTAAATTATTTTTTGATTGGTTCCAGTTAACTGAATAATTTCTTTTGCAAAATCGTTAATCGTGATCTCATCTGGATTTCCAATGTTCACAGGCAAGTGATAATCGCTCATTAACAACCTGAAAATACCTTCGATCTGATCATCAACATAACAAAAAGAACGCGTTTGGTTTCCATCTCCAAAAATCGTTAAATCTTCGCCTCGTAACGCTTGACCCATAAATGCCGGAATTACACGACCATCGTTCAAGCGCATTCTTGGTCCGTAAGTATTAAAAATACGAACGATACGCGTTTCCAACCCATGAAAATTATGATATGCCATTGTTAGTGATTCCTGAAAACGCTTGGCTTCATCGTAAACTCCGCGTGGTCCAATGGTATTTACGTTTCCGTAATAATCTTCGGTTTGCGGATGAATTAACGGGTCGCCATAAACTTCGGAAGTTGATGCAATTAAAATTCGGGCTTTTTTGGCTTTTGCCAATCCTAAAAGATTGTGTGTTCCCAACGATCCTACTTTTAATGTTTGTATGGGAATTTTTAAATAATCAATAGGACTTGCCGGCGATGCAAAATGCAGAATGTAATCTAAATTTCCGGGTACGTGAACAAACTTGGTTACATCGTGGTGATAAAACTCAAAATGTTCGTTTTTAAACAAATGCGCAATGTTTTTTAAATCGCCGGTAATTAAGTTATCCATTCCAATAACATAAAAACCTTCGCTTATAAAGCGATCACATAAATGCGAACCCAAAAAACCCGCAGCGCCTGTAATTAATACCCGTTTCATTTGTGAATATTTTGTTAAGCAAAAGTACGGTTTAAAATAATTATAGAAAAGGCCTAAAATTAGTTTTTATAATAAATCTAAATAGGTAAAAGATTTGAAACATAGGCTCTCATTTCTGCCTCAAACCGTTCTTTTGAAAAAGTAAAAGCGTGATTTCTAATTTCAGATAAATTAAAAGTTGTTTGCTCAAATTCATTAATAGCATTTATTAACGATGCTGGTGTTTGCTCATTAAACAAAATGCCTGTTTTGCCATTAACAACTGTTTCTAAAACACCGCCTGCTTTGTAAGCAATTACGGGCGTTCCGCATGCTTGTGCTTCAATGGGCGCAATACCAAAATCTTCTAAACCTATATGAATAAAGGCTTTTGCTTTTGAAAGTATTTTGTTTACTTGGGCAGAATCTAAATAACCGGTGAACTGAATGTTTTCTTTGGCTATTTTTTTAAGATTTGATAGTTGATCGCCATCGCCAATAACAATCAGTCTTTTGTTAAGCTGATTAAAAGCTTCCACAACCAAATCAAAACGTTTGTAAAGCACAATTCTACCAATGGCAACATAATAATCTTCTTTATCATCGCAAAAAGTGAAATGTTCTAAACTTACCGGCGGATAAATTACCACTGAATCTCGGTTATAGGTTTGCTTAACCCAATTTTGAACAAATTTTGAATTGCTTATGATATAATCTGGACGTTGAGCCTGATGAACATCAATCTTTCGAAGCAAATTAATAATAGGTTTTAAAATAAAAGTTGCTTTGCCAAAATACAAATCAACCTCATCCCAAATATATTTAAAATTTCGAGCCTGAAAGTAACTGATATGCAACTGATTAACCGATGATTTTTTTACTCCTTTTGCCACCGCATGTGACGAAGAAATAATTAAATCAACCTCTTTATCGACTTTAATTTTTGATGTAAAATAATGAAATGTGAAGAAAAAGGCTCTGAAATATCTTCCAAATTTTTGCAACAAAGTAGTTTTAATAGGATAGTTATCAGGAAAAATCTTTTTAAAATCGCTTCCTTTCATGATGTTTACCAAAGCATGCGTTTCATTAAACTGAAAAACGTTCTGCAAAGATGTCAACACACGTTCTGCACCGCCATATTTATCAAACCAATCAACTACTAATGCTTTTTTCAACTTTGTTTAATTTAAGAAGTACAAAAATAGTATTTAACAACGATATGAACACTACACCAATTTGGCGGTCTAAAATATTTTCTGTCAAAAAACTGATGGAAACAACAATTAAAAACGTTTGATACAAAACCGACGAATTTGGATAGAAATAAAATATCGCCAATACAAACAAGATCAATCCGAAAATTCCGAACTTCAACATTTGATCAAAATACTGATTATGTGTATTGTATGTAACTTTTGAAAAATCTTCGTACGATTTATAGGTAAAATCACTGTAACAATTGTTCAATTTTTCTTGGACTTTATCGGCACCAACTCCAAATACAAAATGATCAGCAATTAGTTGTGATGCACAATACCAAATTCCGTAGCGGTAATTTACTTCGTGCGGTTCCTGATTTTTATTGGGCAAAACCATATCTTTTTCAACCATTTTTATATATCGTTCCTTCATCGGTGAAAACCAAAATAAAGCCAGAGCAAACAAAGGAAAAGCAATTAAAAAACTCCATTTTACGGTTTGTTTTATTATCGATTTAAAAACGATAAACAGCAAACCTATTAAATAACAAGCCAATGCCATTCGTGCTGAATAAATGTAAGTTGAAAACAATAAAAATACGATGGTAAAAACACTTAACAGGCTTATTTTTCTGTTGAAAAACATTTTAAACGTTAGCCACAAACTGGCGAAAATTGTCAGTAAGCCCAAATAAGGTAAGTGTAAAGAAGTGGCATCAGCAAACAAATTTCGAAAAATAGGATGATAAAAATCGTTTTGTTGCCAAGCGTTGTTCCAACCAAAATTGAATACTTTAATCCAGCCTAAACTATTCAATATAAAAACGGATATAATATAAACTGATCCGAAAGTTTGTAACAGTTTTTTGGTCACCATGTCTTTGTTCAGAATAAATCCTAAAGGAAAAATTAGAAAAGGCAGACTTTTGGTGATTGACTTACCTAATTCTTTAAAATTCTCTGCAAACGGAAGATAAAACACATACATTAAACACAAAAACGCCAATAATAAAAAGGTAAATTTATGTGTTTTTAAAAGCGGAAATGTTTTGTTTTTAAACGCATTTATCAATGCTAAAACAAACCAAATCATCAATAAAATTGAGAAATGGTTCAGTTTTAAAATAGGGAAAAGTCCTAACGCACAGGTACTAAAATAAAAAACTTTAGCTAAACGCATTCAATTCGGTTTTTAAAACGTCAAGGTAATTATTTCTTTTAAGATATTCTTGTGCTTTCAAGGTTTTTTCAATGGCTTTTTGCTGACTGTTTATAACCGATAAGATTTGATTTTTAAATTCGAACAATTCATCGGCATGAAAATACATATCGTGCGTTAAACCAATACCTTCGGCACCAACACTTGTACTTACCAACGGAACACCATTTATCAACGCGTTTACCGATTTTACCTTAACGCCGCTGCCATGAAACATTGGGTTTACAAACACCTTTGCCAATTGATAGTACTGCTTTAAACACGGTGCGTTAACAACAAAAGTAACTTGTGGCAAATGACTATATTTTTCTTGAATTTCTTTATCTTCTTCTTTCAAAGATCCAACAATATAAAAATGATAATCAGGAATTTCGGTTATCAGCAAAGGATGAATATTTTTTAAATACCAGTCTAAACCAAAAGTATTGTTCTGCATAAAAAGCGATCCCATAAAAACCACATTGTTTTCTACTTTTTCCGTTGGAACAACAATTTCATCGTTTATAGGAAAAGGCATAAAAACACTTTTATTTAAAAGGTTTACAGCTGCTAAATCGTCTTTTGAAATAAACCATAATTTATCGGCTTTATCAAAAACCAAGGCAGACAAATGTTTAATTTTTGATGTTTCCAGTTTATAATAAATCTTCTGTCTTAAACTGTTGGAACTTTTACCTAACATTTTAAAATAATGACTTTCGATATTATGAACTCGAACCACAATATTTTTATAGCTGATGGATTTGTTAAGCGTGATTGGCCAACAAAATTCGCTTTCTAAAATTACCAAATCGTAGGTCTGATTGATATCGATCGAAGCCAAACCTTTCCGGCTTAAAAACTGTAATGGTAAATTACTAAAAAGTTGCTGCAATTGATTTTTTCGGCGTGTAAAGAAAAAATGACGCGTATGTAACGCAATTTCATCAATTTGTTTTTGGGTAGGATTTACCTTTTCGGTAACCACCAAATCAACTTCGTGACCTAAAGAAGTGAGCCCTTTTATTCGTTCCCAAACATCGATAGCTCCGCCAAAAATGGGAGGCGAAGGAATAAATCCGCTAACAACTGCTATCTTCATTCTTCTTTAAATTATATTTCTTTTCAAAAACATCGGCAATTGCCAGGAAAATCCACACATCATACTTTACGTGATAGGTAATATAAACAATTCCTGCCATAACTGCAAACGCTAACGGAATTCGTAAAAAATAAAAATCTAAATCTTTAATTTTGCTTAGCGTTAAATATCTTTTGATATAGAATTGATAAAAGAAAATAATGAAGAAAATTCCGCCAAACATTAATTCATCAAAGAACGCACTTTTGGTTGATAACGCTTTGGTGGTTGAAAGGTAACTGCGAATTTCTTGCAAATTGAATTGATCTACGATACTTGATTCTAAAATATATTCTAAAACCTGCGGATAATACGTTACAAAACCACTCCAACCAATACCTAACGGACACATAACAAAAACAGAAACAGACGTTATTACAGATGAAAATCGCGTTCCGAAAGTTCCGCTGGTTGTTATTTGCTCTGCTATAATTTCACGCAACACAAAGCCTAAATAACCACTTACTACCAAAACTAAAGCAATTACAATAAAAAAGGCATTGCGTAAATATTTGTTTTGCTTTATATAAGCCAACGTTAATGGCAAAATAGAAAGCAGTACCAACAACAAAAATCCTTTAGATTCACTTACAAATGAGTACGCTAAAAACAAGTAGATGCTTTGCAGATAAACCATCCATTTCCAAAAACCTTTAATTTTTAAATAATGTATCAGGAAAATAGGTAGGAAAATAAAAATAATCAATATGGTACCTGTCCAACTTTCTTCTGGTGTTAATAATCGAACACGCCAGTATTTTTTTGCCAATGTATGTAAAAACGGTAAGAAAATTTCATTCGTTTTTAAAAAGTATATCTCTACCGTTAAAAACAGGGTTATAAACAATTGTATTAGATAAACTGCCGAAAAAAGATTTCTAACTTTACTAAAATTATTACTTAAATACGAGTAAAAAAACTGATACAAAATAAAGATAACTATTGGGTAAACACTCATTTTAAGTGTTTTAATAATGATGTTTTCATCTAAAACCACCAGCGTTTCGTTATGAATGTAGGATATTGCAAGAAAAACCGCCGATATTAAAATAGTGTAAAGCAGATACTTTAAATAATGAACTGCGTAATTACTAAATTTTATTGTTTGGTTAGATAAAATATAAACAAGCATAAAAGGCGCTAGTAACACAACAGGCGACCTACCAATTTCGCCCACCAAATTATGCAGCGGGAAATCTTGATAAATAGCAGCAAAAATTACTATTAAATATATAATTACCTGTTTATTTAACGTCATTAAATGTAATTTTAATCAGTTTTTTAGCCAATGCAAATTGTCCTTTGCGCAATCTATTTACTATTAATAATAAGCTTGAAAAATAAAATTTAAAACTTAACGAATAGTACTTTTTAATGAATTTTTTTCTACTGATAAAAAGCTGGGTTTCAGAAAAAATGCTTTTCTTTTTTTTGTAAGATGATCCAATGGTTGCACCTTCCTTATGATAAACAATACTTTTTTCGCACCAATCTGGTTTATATCCTTTGCTTTTTGCCCGATAAACCCAATCTAATTCTTCATAATAAAGAAAAAAATCTTCATTCAACAGACCTATTTCTTCTACGAATAATCTTGATACAAACATAGAAGCACCATGCGGATAATCTATACTTGGTAAATCTTTCTTTAAAACATTTTTATTTTTTCCTTCGCCAACGTGTTCAGAAATATAGAATGTTTTGTTGAAAGATCCGCCAACTGCTTGGATCGTTTCATTATTATAGAAATACAATAATTTGCTCCCCAAAATAGTTTTAGGATACTGCTTGTGATATTGTTTAAGTTCGCTTAAAGCATGAGCATCAACAATGGTATCATTATTTAAAATCCAAAAAAAACGAGCGTCGCTTTGTTTTATACCAAATTGCAACCCAATATTGTTACCGTGTGCAAAGCCTTTATTTTCTTTAGCTTTTATTAAGATAATTTGTTCGTTATTGATTTCTTTATCTTCGTTTTGATGAAAGCTTACAAAAGATATCTGCTGACTTTTTACAAACTGAATAAGTTTTGTGAACTCATCAGGATTAGAAGAATTATCTACAACAATAATCTTAAAATCAGTCGCAGTCATTTTTTGTAACGAACGAATACAATCACACGTATCGCTGCTTCCATTATGGTTTAAAAGAATTATGTAGGTATCATTTTTCATACTGCCAATTCTTTTTACCGTTAATCCACATAGCTGTTGTTACAAAAATTTCGGTTGCATACAACGTTAAAATAATACCGTATAAACTGTAATTGTATGTTAGTAAAACACCTAAAATTGCTGTAATTAGTAGTGCAATTATAGAAGTTGATACAATTTTTTTATGTTGATTTTGGTATAACAATGTTTGATAAAATGGAATATTTAAAGCGATAATTACTGGTAAAAAAAGTAAATAGCTACTTAAACGCAAACCTTGTTTTACCTGATGTGTAAAGTTAAAATAATCTATTAAAAAGGGCATTGATAGCACAATTAAAAAAGCTACAACCGATAAAAACACCACATTAAAAATTGTTATTTTAAATAGATAGCTTTTTGCATGGTTGAACCTTGTACTAATTAAACCGCAAAACGTTGGGTAGGTAACATTAAAGAACACCCCTAAATAACTTCTAAATGCCACTAAAAATAAATCGATTATCTTAAAGATTCCGGCATAAGTGTTTCCTAATAATGTGTTTATAATGATTACAGGCGCTTGTGTATAACACGTAATAGCAAAATTTGAAACTACAATTGCTTTGTTAGCACTTATAAAAACAAAAACTCGTTTTACTGATAGTTTATTATTTTTAGGAATTTTGTAGTAAAACCACGCATAAATGATACTGTTTGATACTCCTAAAATACCCACCACATATACGTAATCTTCCGGTTTTTGTACCAAAAGATAAATACCAATTACATAAATTAGTTTAGACCAAAATATGATGTGGTTGATTTTTTTAAATGATTCTTGAGCCTGATAAATCCAGATTGGATTATAATACCAAGCAACAATCCATGTTAATCCCCAATAATACGTTTTATCTACATTTAAAATACTAAAGATAATTACAAGCAGAATTATTAACACAATGCAGCAAATTAATCTGTATTTGTAATTTAAACCTATGTAGTTTTTTAAGTACTTTATTTTAGATCTGTAGGCACTAATTTCTTTTACTCCGATTAAATTCGCACCAAACTCAATCACAAGACCCAATAAAATATAAACTGTTGTAACTACTCCTACAATTCCCCATTTATCAACACCACAAACCGGAATAACGTAAAGCGCAACTAAAAAAGGCGCCAGCAAATTAACAACTTGTCCGGCACCATGTATTAGAATATTTTTTATTGAAGTTTGATTGTCCAAAAAGTCTAATTTTTTAAACTCTTTATTTTAGAATTTAAATAAGCAATTACAATATATACAAACATGAAAAATAACGGTAATGTAATGTAGTAAGGTAAAAACGGACTTACCGCAATATTCATGAATTTAGTTGCAACGTACACCACTTTTTCTTGCTCAATTAACTGAACATCTACAGCGTTTAACTGTTTCATTAATCCTTCTTTAGCTGTTAAAAGATCTGCCAATTCCGGATAAGCGTTCATTGTAATATCATTTACCTTATTTTCGCTACCTAAACGCTGAAACAATCCGTTGACATGTTCAATTGATTTTGCTATTTCTGCACGCTTTGCAAGCGTATTTGCTTTTTCTATCTCTTTGCGCTGATTAAAATAAGCATCACTATTTAGTTCTTCAAGAATTTTCTCGATACTTAAATCTGTCTTTCCTAAACCATCGGTATAGACTGTTAAAAGATGATACTTGTAGTTTTTTGACGCAAGCTTACTTTTAGAATATTTCTCAATATCAATACCGCGTTCACTTAAAACCTTAAAAGCTTCAAAATGAACAGGATCGGTTAAAATATAATTATACGCATCGTAAATTGGTTCAATTTTAAGTTTGTAAACTTCGTTACCTGCATTAAGCGAAATCAGTTTTTTGTTAAGCTCTAAACGATCATAGTCATCTATTTTCTGATTTAAATAATCGATACTTCCAAAATTCGGCACCACAATAAGTTCATGTCTTAATCTGCTCGATTTTGTAGAATCTACATAAATTCCCAAAGCAATTCCAACAACTAACAGACCTAAAAAAACATACCATCTGTGAACAATGAAACGCAACAGACGATAAAGATTTAAAATGAAATTATTGTAAAAACCGTTTGCGCGTTGAGCCATAAACTTAACATCTACTTCGTTAGGCAGATCCGCATTATGATTTGATAGTTTTTCTTGCATATTAACAATTAAAAATTTGTTCTAGTATTTTTATGGTTATTAAGTATGTTGGTTTTACGCCCGATGCTCCTAAACCGCCTGAAGCCAGTGTACTTCCGGTTTCTAACGGATTATCTGATGCGTAATAGGCATACCGTACTTTAATATTGGGGTTGATGCTTTTTCGTATCTTTGATGCCGACTGTATGGCTTTTTGATAATGTGCGCCTTCCATTTCTAATCCGATTACCCGCCAGGTTGAATCATGAAAGAACTTTAATAAATCTTTGTTTTGTAACGATGTTCCTAAAACGGTAATCATTGATCCGCCAAAAACCGGAATATCGTTTCCTTCAAACATTTCTACATTTAATTCGTTTTCAAACGGATAATTATCGCCTGTACCTTCATTAATATGCGCCGTTGGAATCATGATATCGCCTTTTTCGCCTACCAAAATCCCTGCTTTACCCATTATAGAAACCGATTCTACATTCAAATGAAAATCTCTATTAAAAGGTTTCAACAGTTCGTCAATCGTTTCATAAGCCTGTTCGCCAAAAGCATAATCCATTACAATAAGTACCGGTTTATCTGCGGTGTTTTCTGGAACTGCGTATTTACTAAACGCAGTGTTTTCGAACTTTATTTTAGCAGTATCAAAAATCTGCACGTCTATATTTGTTCCCGATGTATCCGGCAAAAAAAGCATTCCTTCATTTGTAGCACGTTCGGCAACTAATGCACGCAAATCGCTATTTTCGGTTTTGCTTAACTCTTCAAAAATCTCGGTTTTATCCTTCCCTCTTAATTTCGATTTTAAAACATCCGCAGCAAAAATCGAATTCATTACACTATGCATGTTCGCGCTGATAATGTGCAACGGACGATTTAACAACTGTAAACGTTGCAATTCGGTTTTTATTTTGGTTGCCCAAATTTCGCCGTAAATATGATGTCCTAAACGTTCCCGTAAAATCGGACTAAAAGTAATGGTTCTTTTGTTGTTTTCCAAAACTTCTTCCAAAGCAATTTTTCCCAACCAGTAAATTACATGTAAAAAACGATCTGGATTTTCTTCGGTAGCAAACGCGCTGTAAATATCGTTAATTTCGGCGAAGCTTCTGCCTAAAATAATGGTGGTATGCGATATCGCAATTTCGCGTTCGGTTAGCGACAAAGGTTCTTGAGTTAAAACGGCATGTTCCAACTTTAACCAATCGCGCGAAACATTGTCGTCATCGTCGATTAAAATGCGGTCTTTAATTTTGTGCGATTCCACAAACATAAAGGTTAAATGCGTTAAAACATCGTAAATATCAGATCGTCCACGCGTTATTTCGATGTTCATTTGTTCGTAATCGATACGGTAACAATTTCGGCGGCGTTTTGGCGGAACAATCGGTTTAAAGTGCGATTGCGAATAACCTTCGTCTGATGTTAGATTTATGTATCGGCATTCTTCAATACCAATCGGCAAGCGTTCTATCACATAAAGCAAACCGCTTAATTCTACTTTTTCATCGGCAATCGATCCATAAATTTCCGGGCGTAAAAGCAATAGAGCTTCGCGCAGTGTTTCGCCCGAAACACCCATTGGTTTGTAAAAACCGCGGTTAAACAAATGGCGCATGGTTATGTATAAACGTTCTACCGCTGCCGATGATTCTTGTGCCCGTGTTCTTGTTATGTATTTTATTTCTGTCATTTTTTTAATTTGATAAAATCAATCCGATTGCCGGATCTACTATTTCTCTTGGTGCATTTGGATTTCTTGGTTGAAACTGATCGTTTGGAAACCATTCGCCGTACATGTATCTAAACGATGAGGTTTTTTCTACCTTATTGTTCATAACATCGGGCTGATAGCGGAAATCTTCAAACAACTGATCTCCTTTCACAAAATTTGCCGGGCGAAACTGATTATTTTCGGTCATTAACCATTCAACCGCAACAAAAATTCCGTTTTTAGGAATTTTAATATTGTGCTTTAAAACATTGATTAAATTTTTCTTGGTTCCGCGTTTTACGGTAGTAATTATAGGATCAATCAGCAAATCATCGCTTGGGCAACCGTATTCGTTCATTCGTAAAAACCGAATTTTAATGGTAGCTGCGGCAACGGCGCTTTTGGTGTAAACAATTACTTTATCAATGTATTGAACCGATTTTATTTCGGCATCGTTCTCAAAAAACTTTCCGTACATATACGGAACATTTCCCGGAGCAAAATACATGTTCTCGAAATGCGCATCGCCAATGGTATGATGGAACGATTTTTCGGGCAGAACCAACAAAGCAGGTTGCGGAATTTCATAAGATTCTAAGGTAACATTTGTGGTTTTTGATGCTTCTTCTTTAAAAATTTTATGTCCCGATGCGTTGAAAACCAAAGTATCTGTAGCCAATGCTGATGGTATGTAGAACATTCCTAATGAATCGGTTGTGGTGCCATCGCTTCCATCTAAAACCCAAATATTGGTGAGCGGTAAAGGTTTGTTTTCCATATTCACCACCTTTCCGCTAATCTGTGCAAACACACATATTGGAGTTATTAATAAAAGAAACAGCAACTTTTTCATACGCTATTTTAGTTTGAATAAATATTATTCATTTTATACCAAAAAAGTTTAGATACGTCACTTCGAGTAGATTTTTCGTAATGAAATAAAGGAAAATCGTATCGAGAAGACTTTGTTTTAAAAAAATTTGATAAATAAGTTCTCGACAAGCTCGAACTGACGAATGTATTAATTAGATTCTGGTTTGATATAATATTATATATAATCATTTTAGTTCATGAATAAAATCGGCAATTTTACGGTCGTTCGCCAAACGCGGCAACTTATTTTGCCCGCCCAATTTTCCTTGCGATTTCATGTATTCGTTAAAACCACCAACCGGAACTTTGGTAATTACTAATGTACGCAAAACATTTCCAACAATTAAATCATCATAATAAACATTTTGATTTCTTAACGCAGCATCGATCTTCAAAGCGAAATCTTCCAAATTAGTCGGATCTTTTTCAAATTCTACCAACCATTCGTGGTAAGGCAATCCGTTTTCGGGATTAATTTGTGGTGCAACTGTAAATTCGGTCACCATGGCATCGGTTTCACTTAAAGCCTGTTGCATTGCTTCTTCAACTTCTTTACCAATCACGTGTTCGCCAAAAGCCGAAATGTAATGCTTAATACGCCCCGTTACAACAATTCTATACGGTTTTAAACTTGTAAACATAACGGTATCGCCAATATTATAAGCCCATAAGCCCGCATTGGTGCTAATGATGATTACATAATTAACGTTTAAAGCTACCTCGCCTATTGTGTAACGTTTGGGATTTTCGGTATAAAATTCATCGGCTTTAATAAATTCATAAAAAATACCAGCGTTTAAGAGCAATAACATTCCATTTGTTTTTTGAGAATCTTGATAAGCAAAAAAACCTTCCGAAGCCGGATATAATTCAATACTATCTACTTTTCTGCCAGTTAACTGCTCAAATTTTTTACGATAGGGTTCGTAATTCACTCCGCCATAAATAAACAGATTGAAGTTTTTAAACAGATCACCTACTTTTTGTCCGGAAACCTGAATTAATCGATCAAAATACATTTGCACCCACGAAGGAATTCCGGAAATAACCGACATATTTTCATCTTTAGTTTCTTGTACAATAGCATCAACTTTTGTTTCCCAATCATCGATACAATTCGTTTCCCAACTTGGCAAGCGGTTTTTTTGCAGATATTTAGGAACGTAATGAGCTGCGATACCTGATAACCTGCCAACTTTCACTCCGTTTTTTTCGGTCATTTCGGGACTTCCTTGTAAAAAAATCATTTTACCATCAACAAAATCGGCATTACCGGTTTCCTGAATGTAAAACAAAATGGCATTGCGTGCGCCTTCTACATGATAAGGCATGGATTCTTTTGTAATAGGAATATATTTTGCGCCTGATGTAGTGCCCGATGTTTTTGCAAAATACAACGGTTTGCCTTTCCATAAAATATCTTTTTCCCCGGCAACTACCTTATCTACATAAGGTTTTAAAGCCTCGTAATCGCGCACGGGAACATATTTTACAAAATCGGCATGTGATTTTATTGCCAAAAACAAATGATCTTTACCAAACTGCGTATTTTTTGCCTGCTGAATTAACGAATGAAACAAATTTTCCTGTGTTACAACGGGTTTAATCATCCATTTTTGCTGCTGCATTACAACAACATTGGCGAATATTTTTGCAAAAAACGATTTTAAAGACATACTTTAGATTTAATTATACAAAAATCGAACATCTAATTTTAATAAAATAACAAAGCGTTAAAAACTTTAATTATTTTACTATTAACACATTCTACTGTTAAAAATTACAAAATAAAAAAATAAGATAGCTTTAAAATGTTATATCTTTGCTTGATATTTTTATAATTAAATATAATGAATTCTATAGTAGTATTTTTAGGTATGCCAAGTGCATGGCAGATAATAGTAATTGTTGCCGTTATTTTGCTGATGTTTGGCGGTAAGAAAATTCCTGAATTAATGCGTGGTTTAGGCTCTGGTATTAAAGAGTTTAAAGATGCTACACAAGAAGATGCAAACAAAGATCAATCTAAAAAATAATAAATCAAGATGGGAAGATTAGGTGCAACTGAAATAATATTAATAGTAGCTTTGATACTTTTATTATTTGGTGGAAAAAAAATACCTGAATTAATGAAAGGATTAGGTTCTGGTATTAAAGAATTTAAAGATGCTACAAAGGATAACAGTGGAGCAACTTCAAATCCGAATAAAAACAATACAGATTCTAAATCTGAATAATTTTAAAAGATGCTAATTGCATCTTTTTTTATTTAATAAGTTCTCGACAAGCTCGAACTGACGAACGTTACATTATTTAAAGCTTTAAATGATTTAAATTTACTATACCATTTGAAACATGTACCAAAGCAGGATTAATTTGGGATAGCCGTCACTTCGAATATATTTTTCGTAATGAAATGGAGGAAAATTGTATCAAGAAGTTTTATATTTAAAGTTCTCAACAAGTTCGAACTGACGAAATTCTAAATCATTAAACTTATAAATAAACGAAAATTAAATACCCGCTTGAAAAGTCTCAAGCGGGTATCCCTTATAAAACATAATAAAAACACTACTTTTTTTAATCTCCACTCACTTAAACTAAATGATTGGTCTTTTTCATAACAATTTCTTTTTTTAATAATTTTCTTTTTCATAATGTATAAAGCAAATGCAAGACCAAAAACAGCAACCTTGATTTTTTATTTTACAAAATTACGCGCAAACCCATACACATCAACCCTTTAAAATTAAAAAACATTTTTTCGACAAATTAAAAATTTGACGACTTGTAATTTTTTACTGTGAAAACGTACCCGAATTGAGTATTATTTCCACTATTTAGGTGTGTAATTGCTAATTGTTTAAAATCATTGTAAGTTGTAAACGCTTTTTCTGTTGATCTACCTCTAACACTTTTACCTGAACATGTTCGTGCAGTTTAACCACTTCGTTTACATCGGCAACAAAACCTTCTTTCAGTTGTGATATATGTACCAAGCCGCTTTCTTTAATGCCGATATCAACAAAACAACCAAAATTAGTGATGTTGTTAATGATGCCGTTGTAAACTTTGCCTACCTCAACATCGTTTATTGATTTTAACGACGCATCAAATTCCAACACTTTTGCTTTTTTACGCGGATCTAATCCCGGTTTTTCTAATTCTCTCAGTAAATCGGTTATGTAATGTATTCCAAATTGTTCTGAAATGTATTTTGATGGATCTATTTTTTCGATTACTGATTTATTTCCGATCAATTCATTGGTACTGATTTTTAAATCTTTTGCCATTTTTTCAACCAAAACATAAGCTTCCGGATGCACCGCAGAATTATCCAAAACAAAATCACCATTTACAATTCTAACGAAAGCCGCAGCCTGTTGATAGGCTTTTTCGCCTAAACGCGGTACGTTTTTCAGCTCTTTTCTATTCGTGAACGCTCCGTTTTCTGCTCGATAATCCACAATTTTCTCTGCCAGTTTTTCGCCAATTCCCGAAACATAACTCAACAACGATTTGCTTGCCGTGTTTAAGTTGATACCAATTTTATTTACACTGCGAATGACCACCTGATCTAATTCTTCTTTCAACAAGGTTTGATCAACATCGTGCTGATACTGCCCTACTCCAATTGATTTTGGATCGATTTTAACCAACTCTGCCAACGGATCCTGCAATCTTCTGCCAATTGAAACAGCGCCGCGAACGGTAACATCGTACGTAGGAAATTCATCACGTGCAATTTTTGATGCCGAATAAACCGATGCGCCTGCTTCGCTTACCACAAAAACCTGCAAAGGTTTATCAAACGCTACTTTTTTTATAAAAAATTCGGTTTCGCGACTTGCCGTTCCGTTACCAATGGCAATGGCATCAATTTTATAGGAATTTGCCATAGAGCGTACTTTTTTGGTAGCCATGGCAATATCCTTTTGAGGCGCGTGCGGAAAAATGGTTTCGTTGTACAACAGATTTCCGTTTTCATCGATACACACCACTTTACAACCTGTTTTAAATCCCGGATCGATTCCCATAACGCGTTTTTCGCCCAATGGTGCCGATAATAACAACTGCGATAAATTCTCTGAAAAAACTCCGATCGACTGTAAATCGGCTTTTAGTTTATATTCCTGCAAAACTTCGTTAGACAATGCTGGTTCTAACAAACGTTTATAAGAATCGGCTACCGCTTTGGAAATTTCGGCAGCTGTTTCGTGGCTTTTATTTTTAATTACAGCATCTTCTATAAATGTAATGGCTTCGGTTTTATCAATGCTAACATCTAACTTTACAAAACCTTCGTTATTAGCGCGCAACATTGCCAGTAATCGGTGAGCTGGTGCTTTAAACAATGGTTCGTTCCAATCGAAATACTGTTCAAATTTCTTTGCTGCATCTTCGTCTTTCTTCGTTTTTACAACTTTGGTGGTAATTTCTGCATTGCGCTGAAACTTGCGTCGAAGTGCTTTTCTAACGAAAATATTTTCGTTTATCCATTCGGCAATAATGTCGCGTGCGCCTTGCAAAGCATCTTCACCCGAAAAAACTTTACTGTTCAAATATCTTTCGGCAGTATATTCCAGATCTTCGACATTTTGCGACATGATCATTTTTGCCAAGGGTTCTAATCCAGCTTCGCGAGCGGTATCGGCTTTGGTTTTTCTTTTCTTTTTAAAGGGAAGATACAAATCTTCAATTTCGACCAAATCAAAAGAATTCTGAATTTTATCTCTCAAGAAATCGGTCAATAATCCTTGTTCATCAATCGATGCCAAAATAGATTCTTTCCTTTTAACCAATGTTTCAAACTGATTAGAAAGTTTGGCAATTTGTTCGATTTGAACTTCATCTAAATTCCCCGTTGCATCTTTTCTATACCGCGCAATAAACGGAATGGTACAGTCTTGCGCTAATAATTCTAAGGTGTTTTGTATGGATTTATCGGAAACAGCGACTTTTTCCTTTATATATTGAATAGTGTTCATTGCATGAATTTTGAACTGCAAAAATACTACCTTTGTACCAATTACTACCGTATGAAATTTGTATTTATATACTTAATTATTGTAAACTACATTGCTTTTAGCTTGTATCATTTAGACAAGCAACGGGCAATTAAAGGCAAGCAGCGTATTTCTGAGAAAAACCTGTTAACCATTGCTGCGTTTGGCGGCACTTTAGGTGCTTATATTGGCATGCAGAAATACCGACACAAAACCAACAAACTGTCTTTTAAACTGTGGTTTTACGGTATCTTAATTTTACAGATTATCTTCTTTTTTGCTATTTATAAGAAGAAGTTTTTAATATAAAAAAAGCAAGTTGAAGCTATGTTCAACTTGCCATCTATATACTTAAAAATGAGATTACTTCGTCAGTTCACAAGCTCATGCTCGGAACAAGTCCGGAATGACAAATTGAGTTTAATAAAATATTTTGTCTTTATTATTTAACTACAAGCAATTTTATTTACTCGGTTAGCATGACGTCCGCCTTCAAATTCGGTAGTTAAAAAAGCATCAACCATTTCTAAAACTTGCGGAATAGCTGTGAAACGCGCCGGGATAGAAATCACATTGGCATCGTTATGTTGGCGTGCCAATACCGCAATTTCTTTTGTCCAACACAATGCGCAACGCACACCTTGATGTTTGTTTGCACTCATGGCAATACCGTTGCCCGACCCACAAATAACGATTCCAAAATCTACTTTTTTATCTTCTACATCCTGAGCTACTTTGTGTCCAAAATCGGGATAATCAACCGAATCAAATGTATCGGTTCCGTAATTAACTACTTCTATTCCCTTATCCTGAAGCATTTGAACTATTGCTTTTTTGTATTCTGGACCTGCGTGATCGTTTCCTATGGCTATTTTCATATTGTTGAGTTGTATTGTTTGTACAAAGGTAGTAAGAAAGTGGTAAAATTATAGTGTGTTGCTGCTGAATGTTAATATCAAACCAACTTATCCAACCCTAATTCTTTAATTGATATTTCGCGCATTTCAACTTTTCGTATCTTTCCAGAAATGGTCATTGGAAAAGAATCTACAAATTTCCAATATTTAGGAATGCGGTAATGTGCTATTTTCTGATCGCAAAAGGCACGCAGCTCCTCGCCAGTTGCTTCTACACCCGGATGTAATTTAACCCAAGCCATGACTTCTTCTCCAAAACGCTCGCTAGGCACACCAATTACTTGTACATCAACAATTTTTGGATGTGTATATAAAAAATCTTCAATCCATTTTGGTGATATGTTTTCTCCGCCACGAATAATTAAATCTTTTATTCTTCCCGTAATTGTAATATAACCTTCTTCGTCCATAGACGCCAAATCGCCAGTATGCATCCATCTTTCCTCATCTAAAGACTGTTTTGTTCTTTCAGGATCGTTCCAATATTTCAGCATTACCGAATATCCGCGGGTGCACAATTCTCCTGATTCGCCCCTATTTACAATTTTACCTGTTTCGGGATCAATAATTTTAATTTCTAAATGATCTTGAACCGTACCCACGGTGCTGACTTGCTTTTCAAACGGAACACCAATTTTAGTTTGTGTAGATACAGGCGAAGTTTCGGTCATTCCGTAGCAAATACTTACTTCTTTCATGTTCATTTCGCTTTGTACCCTTTTCATAATTTCAGGCGGACAAAGTGATCCTGCCATTACTCCGGTTCTTAATGTAGATAAATTGTATTCTTTGAAATTAGGCAAACCCAATTCGGATATAAACATAGTTGGAACTCCATACAAAGAAGTACATTTTTCGTCTTGAACTGCTTGCAAAGTGACCGCAGCATCAAATGCATCATTAGGAATTACCATACATGAACCATGCGTAACACATGCCAAATTTCCGATTACCATTCCGAAACAATGATAAAAAGGCACGGGAATACAAACGCGGTCTTTTTCGGTATAATTTAAACGTTCGCCAATAAAATATCCATTGTTTAAAATATTGTGATGCGATAAGGTTACGCCCTTAGGAAATCCAGTAGTTCCTGACGTGTACTGAATATTCACAGGATTGTCGAACTGAACTTTTCGTTCTTCCTGTTCCAAAAAGGCATCTGTTATTTTTGAACCTTTTTTTAAAAAATTGTCCCAATTTTCATTTAAATACACAATTTTCTCTAACGATGGACAATCTTCCTTAACCAATGTCAACATTTGTTTATAGTCTGATTTCTTAAAGTTTAATGCTGAAACTACTAATTTTGTTTCCGATTGATTAATAGCAAAGCTTACTTCGTGCGCACGGTATGCCGGATTTAAATTCACTAAAATCACACCAATTCTAGCAGTAGCAAATTGTAACAACACCCATTCATAACAATTTGGAGCCCAAATTCCCACCCTATCGCCATTATTTATATTATTTGCTAACAGCGCTTTAGCTAATTTTCCCGTTTCTTCGTAAAATTGTTTATATGTTGCCCTATAATTTTGATGTACCGATACTAATGCTTCACTATTTCCGAATTTTTCAACAATTCTTTTTAAGTTTCCACCAATAGTTTCGCCTAATAAATTTTTATTACTTGCACCGTGTACATAAGACAGTGTTTCCATATATTTCAATTTAAATTATCAATGCATAATTTACAAATATTTTTTTCTATAAATGTTAAAAGCAAAAAAATCATTTTTAATTTAAAATTTCCAATTCATAAAAAATCATTAAAAAAACATTTGTAGATACTTAATTTTGTACCTTTAATAAGAATTATGCTTTTTAAGCAGATTGAAAATTATATATGACAAAAAGAATCAAAAAATTCAATAAAAAAGAAAAAGATTTTTCAACTAAAATCTTAAAATTACTTTCAAAAAACAGTTCAAAATCTTTTAATTATAAACAAATTGCTGCAGTTTTTGAAGTAACCGATACCAAAGGAAGAAACGAAATTATTAAAGAATTAAAATACCTTTTAAGCAAACAAAAAATAGAAGAAACCGAACGCGGTAAATTCAGAATTGCCGAACAAAGCAGTTATTTTGAAGGAACAATTGACATGACTTCGCGCAAAGCTGCCTATTTTGTAAGCAGTGAGTTTGACGAAGATCCCTTCATTCCAACCAACAATTTAAACAAAGCTCTGCACGGCGATAAAGTTAAGGTTTACGTGTATAACAAACGTAAAGGCAAAAAACCAGAAGCCGAAGTAATTGAGGTGATTGAACGCAAAAAAGATGAATTTGTAGGTGTTATTCAAATGCACGGCACCTTTGCTTTTGTGGTTTCGGCAAACCCTAAAATGTATGTGGATTTGTTTATTCCGAAAGAAAAATTTGGCGATGCAGAAAACGGCGATGTGGTATTGGTAAAAATGACCGACTGGCCTGAAAAAGCGAACAATCCGTACGGAAAAGTCATTAAGGTTTTAGGAAAACCAGGCGAACATAATACTGAAATGCACGCTATTTTGGCTGAATATGGTTTACCAACCGAATTTCCTATCGAAGTAGAAACTTTCGCTCAGAAATTAGACACATCAATCACCGAAGAAGAAATTGCAAAACGTAGAGATATGCGTGATGTATTGACCTTCACGATTGATCCGCGCGATGCAAAAGATTTTGACGATGCCTTATCGTTTCAGGTTTTAGAAAACGGAAATTACGAAATTGGTATCCACATTGCCGATGTTTCTCATTACTTACAAGAAGGAACTGTTTTAGACGAAGAAGCTTATAATCGTGCGACATCTATTTATCTGGTTGATCGTGTGGTGCCGATGCTTCCAGAAGTATTATCGAACTTTGCATGTTCGTTACGACCAAACGAAGAAAAATATACGTTCTCTGCGGTTTTCGAACTGAATAAAAAAGCCGAAATCGTGAATTCGTGGTTTGGCAGAACCGTAATTTATTCAGACAAGCGTTTTGCTTACGAAGAAGCACAGGTTATTATTGAAACAAAAGGAAATAAAATTCCTGCCGAAATATCGCTAACCAACCAAGATCAAACCATAGAAAAAACTATTGTTGATGCTATTTTAACAATGGATGATCTGGCTAAAAAAATGCGTGCAAAACGTATGGCTGCCGGCGCAATTTCATTTGATAAAGTTGAAGTGAAATTCCATTTAGATAAAAACGATGAACCAACGGGTGTTTATTTCAAGATTTCAAAAGATGCCAATCATTTAATTGAAGAATTTATGTTGTTGGCTAACCGCAAGGTTTCAGAATTTATCGGCAAGCAAAAGAAAACCTTTATTTACCGAGTGCACGACGAACCAGATCAGGATAAATTATTCAATCTGCAATCGGTTATTTCCAAATTTGGTTACGGATTGAATTTTAAATCGAAAAATACCATTTCTCAATCGTTAAATCAGTTGTTAAGCGATGTGCAAGGTAAAAAAGAACAGAATCTGGTTGATACATTGGCAATTCGCAGTATGAGCAAAGCCGCATATTCTACCGAAAACATCGGTCATTATGGTTTAGCGTTTGATTATTATTCGCACTTTACATCACCTATTCGTCGATACCCTGATGTTATGGCACACAGATTATTGCAAAGTTATTTAGACGGAGCAAAATCGGCAGATGAAGAAGTGTACGAACAAAAATGTGTGCATTGTTCACAAATGGAAAATCTGGCTGCCAATGCAGAACGCGACAGCATAAAATACATGCAGGTTAAGTTTATGCAGGATCATAAAGACGAGGAATTTTTAGGTGTGATTTCCGGTGTTACCGAATGGGGAATTTACGTGGAAATTGTTGAAAACAAATGTGAAGGAATGGTGCGTATCCGCGAAATTAAAGACGATTATTACACGTTCGACGAAAAACAATACGCTTTAGTTGGTGAGGTTACCAAAAACTTGTTGCAGTTGGGCGATGAAATTATCGTGAAGGTTAAAAATGCCGATTTGGTTAAAAAACAGTTAGATTTTACGTTTATTAAAAAAGTAAATGAATAATGAAAAAGCATTTTTTTACAACAGCCCTATTCATAGGCTTACAAACAATAGCAAATGCCCAGGTTGATAAAAACGTGGGCGATTTTACATCGTTAAAAGCAAGCAACCGCATTAAAATTGAACTGATTCCATCAACAGAAAACAAAGTTGTGGTAAAGGAAAGTCAGACCGATGCGGTAAATATCATCAATAAAAATGGGCGTTTGGTTTTAAAAAACACCTTGAAAGAACTGGTTTCAGAAAGTGAATATTCGGTTACCATTCAAGTTCATTTCAACAATTTAAAAGGAATCGATGCGCAAGGCGGTTCGTATATTTTTAGCGATGCCGTTATAGATCAAACCAAAATAGATTTAAACTCCAATTTAGGTTCCACCATAAAACTGAATCTGAAAACAGAAACGTTGACAGCCAATGTCAACACCGGTGCAAAGCTGCATTTAAACGGATCGGCTTCAAAATCGGTTAAACTTTCGGCGTCATCGGGCGGACAAATTACTGCGAACGAACTAACAACTTTACGCAATATTATCAAGGTAAATTCGGGCAGTGTGGTTAAAGCAACAGCAACCGATTATCTGGAAGCGCAAGTATTAGCCGGCGGAAGTATTAAAATTCATGGAAAGCCCAAAGATGTTAAAGAAAAAATAACCTTGGGCGGCACAATAGAATATATTAAATAATTTTGTCGTAAATTTGTGGTAACATTAAATTAAAATGCCAACTAAAATTGGCATTTTTTTTATACTGTATGGATTTATTTGTAACAGGAATATTGCTTGGTTTTTTTCTCAGTTTCATGATTGGGCCTGTGTTTTTTATATTGATAGAAACCAGCATTACCAAAGGGTTTAAAGCCGCATTAACTTTTGACGCCGGTGTTATTATTGCCGATATCTGTTTTATTTTAATTGCCTATTTCAGTAGTTTTCAGTTGATAAACAGAATTAAAGACGATCCTGCACTTTTTCTTTTTGGCGGAATGATCATGATTACTTACGGAGTTATTTCATTTATAAGACTTCAAAAATTAAAGAAAGCCGAAATTCACATTGAGGCTCATTCCTACAAAAACAACTACTTTTCGTTATTTGCCAAAGGATTTTTATTGAATTTTATCAACGTTGGCGTTTTAGGATTCTGGTTGACCATTATTATTACCATTGGTCCACAGTTAGAAATGAATCACGGAAAAATGATTAATTTCTTCGCTTTTGTGATTGGAGCTTATCTACTGACCGATATTTTTAAAATGCTTTTAGCCAAACAATTACAAAGCAAACTTACACCTAAAAACATCTTAAAGGTAAAAAAGATAAGTTGTGTACTTTTAGTAATTTTTGGGCTGGTAATTATGTCAAAATCATTCATTAAAAGCGAAATTAAAATCCCTAAAACCATAAAGGAACATCAGTTTCAATAGATAATTATTTTCTGAATAATCTTCAGCAGAAAAAAATCACAGTTGTTTACAACCTTTTTGTTTACATTTACGTCTATACTTTAAACAAACATTTTATATGAAAAAACATTTATTAGTAATTTGTCTTTTAGGTACTTTGGCATTTGGTGCTGGTAGCTGTGCAGACGATGACAATCACGTTCACCAAGAAAACAAACTAGAAAAATTCAAAGGAACTTGGGTTGGAACTTATACTGGTGATGGTAACGGATCTTGGACTGCTACATTTGACAATTCAGGTAAAGCTTCAGGAACACTTGTTTCTGGAAGTTCTACCTTTACTTTAACGGGAGAAGTTGCTGAAAATGGAACAATTAGTGCTGAATTTTTTAGCGGATCTACAGCAGTTGGAACCATGACAGGAACATTAACAGAAACAACAGGATCAGGAACTTGGAATAATAAAATTCAGAATTTTAATGGAACTTGGACAGGTTCTAAAAACTAAAAAATCAGCTTTAAAAGCTGATTTTTTAGTTAACCGTCACTTGAGTAGATTTTTCGTAATGTAATGAAGGAAAATGGAGTTTAGTTGTCATTTCCCTGCTCTACGAAGTTTTCAACTTCGGAGCATAAAATATAATAATTTAAGGTGATTAAATGATTTGCTCAAAGTCGGGAGACTTTGCGCAACAGGGGTTTTTCGACTCCGCTTCGTTTTGCTTAAAATAACACTTTCTTACTTTTTTCCACATAGGTACCATAGAATAATAAATGTTTAAGGTTTTACATAGTTTTCGACAACGGCGATACTCATAGCTATGGTTAATTCGTTTAAAACGAACTATGTAATCTGTTTTAAACTACGAAAAATTAATCTATGTGGTGTGTATTTTTATGTTATTGATTCTTGATTTTTCAACAAGCTTGAACTGACGAACTTTAATTCATTAGACTTTAGACATTACACCTTTACGACTTAACATCCTCTTCTTTATCTAAATTTTCAATAAACAAAGCAGGTGTTTCACCTGTAATTACCCTAAACAAACTGGTAAATGTTTTGGGGTGCAAATCACCGTAGATAACCGCCAGTTCTTTAACCGTTTTTTTTCGTAATTCTTTATCTGCTTTTAAATCGGTAACAGCTTGTTGTATGCGTAAGCTGTTAATATAAGTACTAAAACCGTTTTTATATTCGTTTAAAAAAGGCGAAAGCGTGCTGCGGGTAGTATTTAATTGCTTTGCTAAATCATCTAACGTTGTTGCTTTTAAATAACCTTTTTCCTGCTCAAAACTATTTAAACCATCTAACAACCTTTGGTCTGTTGCCGATAGTACAGGCGTGCTTTCCTCCTGCTGCTGCGTTTCGCGTAATTCTATTTCATTTTCAATAACGCTTTCTGTTTTTACAACTTCAATAGTTGTTGTTTCGGTATTTTCAATAACATCAACTGTTTCTAATGTTTTTTCAATTTCAAAAATATCCTTATCAGCTATTTCTTTGTTTTCAATTACTTGGTTCTTCTTATTTTCTTTTACTTTTTGCTTTTTGCTCTTATTATTTTTCCAAAATAAGTAAGCCGCCATTACTAATAAAATACCACCTAAAACGCTTATCCATAAATTGTATTGATTTAACAACTTTTGCCATTGCGACGTTATTTTTTTACTTTCTAAATCTTGGTGTAAAATGCTTGTAATGCTTTGCTGTTCTTTTTCAAACTGCCGGTTCAAAGCCATAAGGCTATTAGTAGCATTTAATTGTAGTTGCGGTTGGTTGGTTTCATTGTAATAGGCAATTAAATAATCGTACGCTTCACGTAACTCATAATTTAAAAACTTTTTTTCTTTAAAAAGCGTATCTATTTTTGTAAAATACGCCATAGCTTCGGCTTTTTGGTTTTGCTGCCAGGTTATTTTACCCAAATACAAATAAATAACGTTCTCATTGGTAAAATCA
>CAMLFV010000008.1 GCA_946479395.1 uncultured Flavobacterium sp.
TTTAGAGAAACTAAAAGTATTTACTCTTGCTGAATCTTTAGGTGGAGTAGAATCGTTGGCGAATCACCCGGCGTTAATGACACATGCATCGATCCCAGCAGAAAAACGTGCAGAAATAGGCGTTACCGACGATATGGTGCGTTTAAGCGTTGGCGTTGAAGATATTGAAGATTTAATTGCCGATATTGAACAGGCGTTGAAGTAAATTAAACTGAATAAAAAGTCATTTCAAAAGAAATGACTTTTTTAATTTCATTGCGTTACATATCCCAATTTATACTATTTTTATAAAAAAAACGTTTCAATCTTTGAAATCAAGTCCGTATGAAATTCTATTATCAATTATTTTTCTTTTTAGTGTCGTTTGTTTCGGTAGCACAAACAAGCCAGTTGTGGAAAGGTTACTATTCGTATCAGGAAACTAAAGCTGTAGAAAAAGACGATCAAAACATATACGTTGCAACAGATAACAGTGTTTTTGCATATAACGAATACAGTAAAGAAACCGAGATTTTTAATACCGTAAGCGGATTAAAGATCAATGGAATTAATGCTCTTGGTTATGCCAAAGATTATAAAAAATTAGTAGTTGGAAGCAACAATGGTAAAGTAGCGATTATTGACTTGGCTGCCGATAAAATTTATCATTTAAACGATATTTTTTCTAAAACCAACATTCCAGACAATCAAAAGAAAATTAATAAAATCGTTATTCATGCTGGCTTTGCATACTTGGCTACAGGTTACGGTATTACAGCGGTTCGTTTAAACGACAATCATTTTGGAGATACCTTTTATATAGCAGTGGGTGGCGAAATGGCGAACGTAAAAACAATGGCTGTTTTTAACAATCAGGTTTATGCTGCGGTTGAAAACGAAGGAATTAAAAAAGCATTAATCAACAGTAATTTGATCGATTATAACAATTGGCAGGTTATTGATTTTGGTAATTGGATTGAGTTAGTAACATTTTCAAACAAATTAATTGGTGTTAAGGACGATTTATCTTTAAATACCATCTCTGCAACAAACCAAATTGATAATGTAGGAGATGTTTGGGGCGGTTTTCTAAAATTTAATATTTCGGGCGATGTTTTAATTGAAATTACAAGAGAAGCAGTTCGTTTACGCGCTACAGATTTATCGGTTTACAACGATTTTATCTATTCATTTGATGAAAAGGGAGGGATAAGCGATGCAACTTTTTCTAACGGAAATTATTTTGTGGCGACTAATAAAAATGGCGGTTTAAAAGTTCCTTTGGAAAATAAAGAAAATATAGAAGTGATATCACCAGATGGTCCATCAAGCAACAATATTTCATCGGCAGTTATAAATAAAAAAGATCTGTGGTTAACTTTTGGTGGTTACGGTATTGACATGAATCCCTACGAACCAAACGGATTAACAAAATACGGCATCAGCACCTATAAAAATATGCAGTCGTGGCAACATATTTCAAATCAAGAATTAAACGGATTACAGTCAACCGTAAATATCAGTTTTAACCCACAAAAACCTAACTTAGCGTATTTGAGTACTTTTAATGACGGTTTGGGTATTTTCGATTTAAACAATAAGCAATTAACTGTTTATGACAATACTAATACTGATGTTTTTACACCGATTATACCGACCGATTTACGTATTTACGGAGTAGCTTTTGACAGAAACGGAACAGGTTGGATTACAAATACTGCCGGAACGCATCCGTCTTTGATTTCTATAAATGCGAACAATCAGTTTAATAAATATACATCAAATATTTTGGAAAGCAATAATCCCGGAAGTGATGCGTATTTACTGCCAGTGATCGATAAAAACAATACCAAATGGTTCGCCAGCCGTTTAAGTGGTGTGTTTGCTTTTAACGAAACACGCAATAACAAGGCTATGAAAATTGGAACCAATAATGGTTTGCCTAGTGTGGGTGTACGTTCTATTGCATTAGATTATAAAAATGAGTTGTGGATTGGTACTACAAAAGGGTTACGAGTTATTAGAAATGTTGATCAGTTTTTAACCAGTTCGCAGCTAACAGCAACTAACATTGTTATTGAAGATGAAGGTAAACCGCAAGAACTTTTCTATGAGCAGGAAATTTTAAACATTACTGTTGATGGATCCAACAATAAATGGGTATCTATAGCAGAATCGGGAGTGTTTTTAATTTCAGACAGATACCAAACGCTTTATAATTTTACCACAGCAAATTCGCCATTACCAAGCAACGATGTTACTGCTGTAACTATCGATGGATCTACCGGCGAAGTGTATTTTGTTACGCGTGAAGGTATGGTGTCTTTTAAAAATTACGCTACAACACCAACAGTAGATTTAGACGACATTAAAGTATATCCAAACCCTGTAAAACCTGGCTTTTCTGGCGATGTAAAAATAAGCGGATTGGTTAGTGATGCTACGGTGAAAATTACCGATATTGCCGGAAATCTGGTTCATGAAACCAAATCGTTAGGCGGAACGGTTACTTGGAACACCCTGTCTTTTTCAGGATCGAAGGTACCTTCTGGCGTGTACATGATTTTTATTACTTCTGCAGACGGCGAATTAGATGCAGTTAAAAAAGTAATGATTATTCGTTAATGCAGATTAAAACCGAAGCCATTGTTTTAAGTGCCTTGCGTTATCAGGAAAAAAGCCTGATTGTAAAGTGTTTTACACAACATTTTGGCTTAAAAACTTATTTTGTTCGTAATGCTTTTTCGGCAAAAAACAAAGGGTTAAACAGTGCGTATTTTCAACCGTTAAATCAGTTGTATATTGATGCTACCCATAAAAATAAAGGTTCGTTAGAGTATATTAATGAATTAAAGCTGGCGTATCCGTATCAGACTATTTCGTTGGAATTTTTCAAAAATAGTGTTAGCATTTTTATTGCCGAAGTTTTAAGTCACAGCATAAAAGAAGAGCAACCCAACAATGATTTGTTCATTTTTTTAAAAACGGCTTTGGTTTGGTTTGATGAGCATTCTTTTTCGACCGATTTTCATTTGTGGATATTAATAAACCTTACTAAATATTTAGGTTTTTACCCAGACGATTCCGATAAAGATTCCATTTATTTCAATCCACACGAAGGCAGTTTTACCATGCATTATACACCAAATTGTTTTAATGAAGAGGAAACGCTTTTATTCCGAAAATTGTTCGATCTTTCTTTAATTGATAAAAAAGTGGTGCTGACAAACATGCAACGCAGATCACTTTTAAAGTTGTTGTTAGCTTATTACGAAACACATATTGTAGGTTTTAAACAGATCAAATCATTAGAAATTTTATCGGAACTTTTTTAAGAGTATTCGCTATTCTCCTTTATAGTTTTATTTACCACAGATTACACAGATAAACACGGGTTTTTTAGAAATTAAATTTAACAACCTGTAAAACATTCTTTTACTATATACAAAATTGATTATGAACGATATATCTAAGTCAACTATTTAATTTTATCGCTTAATAGTTAAGATAATAAAGCTATGTGGTAAAAAATTGTAGCAACTTACTTAACAACAACCGTTTGAATATTCGCAAATTCGTACAAAGCAAAATGCGATAATTCACGTCCGTAGCCTGAATTTTTAATACCACCGAAAGGCAAATGCGGATCTGATACAATCATTTCGTTAATGAACAACGCGCCTTCATCAAATAAATGCAGGTAATTATCTAATTGTTGCGGATTATCAGTAAAAATACTCGCACCCAATCCAAAGTTCGATTTATTGCTTAATTCAATCGCTTCGTCAATGGTTTTAAAAGGCATGATTGCTGCCAATGGACCAAAAGTTTCTTCGGCAAAAACAGGCATATCAATCGTAACATTGGTAACCAAAGTAGGTTCAAAAAAGGCTCCGTTACGTTTACCACCGGCAATTATTGTTGCTCCTTTTGCTACACTTTTTTCCAATTGATTTTCTAATTCAACAGCTAAATCTTCTCGAGCCATTGCTCCGAAAGTAACCGTTTCATCATATTTATCGCCCAAAATCAACGTGCTTAATTTCTGTTTGAACAAATCAACAAACTCACTGTAAACCGCTTCGTGAATCAAAAACCGTTTAGAAGCAATACAGCTTTGTCCGGCATTTTGCATGCGTGCGTTAACAGCTTTTTCGGCAGCATAGTTTAAATCGGCATCGTTCAACACAATAAAAGCATTGCTTCCGCCTAATTCCAATACGCATTTTTTAAGATGCTTTCCTGCTGTTTCTGCAACCGATCTACCTGCATGTTCGCTTCCTGTTAACGAAACCGCTTTAATGATTGGATTAGCAATTACATCGGCAACTTCGTTGCTTTTTATCGAAAGATCTTTATAAATTGGAAAATCAATGGTATCAACATTAAAAACATCTTCTAATGCTTTAGCGCTTAACGGCACATTGCTAGCGTGCTTCACCACAAATACGTTTCCGGTAAGTAAACTCGGTATCACAAAGCGAAACACCTGCCAAAAAGGGAAATTCCAAGGCATAACACCTAATAGCAAACCCAACGGACGAAACGTGATGTAACTTTTACTCCAACCGGTTTTTACTTGTTGATCTTCCAGAAACTTTGCTGCATTTTCTATGTAATAATCGCACAAGTAAGCACACTTTTCAACCTCAGCAATTGCCAGTTTTATTGGCTTGTTCATATCGGTTGTAATCGCGTGTGCGTAATGGCGTTTATTTTGTAGCAACTTTACTTTGATTTTTTTTAAAACCGAAATGCGATCATTCAAAGAAAAATCGCGCCATTTTAAAAAACTCGATTGCATGGTTTCAATAATTACGGAGGTGCTGTCTTGTGCCATAGAAATTTGTTTTTATAAAGTTATTAAATAAAAATGGTAAGCCGAAACTTACCACATTTGAATATTCAAGGACTTGTTTTTTTGCCACATATACACAGATATAATTTTACAGATTAGAGTTACTAATAATCAAATTTTTAAGGGTTATAAATGCGTTGCATACAATAACTCACATAGTTCTATGATTTGTATGTAAACAATAGATTAAAATCTGTGCATCTGTGGGAATTCTATAATGCAGTGCGGGTTAATACTGTAACACATTATTTTTATCAACCCATCCAATAGTATCATTTTGGAGCTGAATTTTTATCCATTGATTGGTTTCTTCCTGTATAAATCCTTTTTCGCCTTCGTTCAAAGTCGCAGTTATTTTGGCAACAGATCTTGGCTCGTTCATCAACAACACATCTTTATCTTTTACAATAACATAATTGTTCATCAACAAATAATCAGACTGATTTTTCGATATAAAATAACTACCGATACTAATTGCCAACGTAAAAGTACTCAAGGTAAAAAGCACTTTCTTAGCAGTTGCATTACTGTTTAAACGGTAAACAATCAACACAACAACCGTTAAAAACATACTTGCAATTGCCAGATAAGCCCACGCATTTGGTTTTAAAAAATTAAAAACGCTGTACAACATCTGTTGCTGAGGTATTGGTAAATTGCCTTTGGTAACTTTGGTTTTTAGCTTTTCGGCAAAATTTAGGTTGATGCGTGCCGGTTCGTAATCGGGTTGCAGTTTCAACGATTTTTCCAAATGATAAATACTCAACGCCGTATTCTGCAAACGTAAGTAAGCGGTTCCTAAATTGTAATGCAGCGTAGCGTTTAAAGAATCTACTTTTACCAGTTTTTCAAAAACTTGTGCCGATGCCGCGTAATCTTTTTGGTTAAAAGCGTTTATTCCTTTAGTAAAAAGCGCATCGTTATTTTCTTGAGCTTGTAAACCCAAAGAAAAGAAAAAACTTAAAAAAAGTATCAATAATTGTTTCATATTACTTTTTAATATCAGTTGTTTTGACCTATTGAGCGAAACGAAGTGGAGTCGAAATATCTTTTAAAGATTCCTCGTCGTTCGTTCCTCACTCTGTCGGAATGACAAAATATTACTTTTTTATTTGTTTATCGATTGAATTAATCAACTGCACCGCCAAATCGTAATCGTTCTGCATGGTTTGAATATCCATTTGAGCGTATCGAGTCATTTCACACGTGGTTTTTATCGATATAAAGGTAGAAATATCCTCACTGTTAATCTGGTTGTTCTGTAACAGTTCGGTAATGGTATCGTTACTCATTTCGGTAGTTTCAATTTTTAACTTCGCCTTTAAATAATTGTGCAGGCATCGTTCTAATGCTTCATAAAAAGCTTCTTTATTTCCGATTTGCGTTTTAGCTGCCGACAAATATTTTTTAGCCAGTTTATTGCTTGCTTTTAGTTTGTTTCCGCTAACATCGCCCGCTTTTTTGTCGGATACATTTTTAGCGAAGAATACAATTGGCAACAGCAATAACGGAGCTAACCACCACGCATAAAACGATTTGTTTTGCGTAATGAAATTTCCGTTGAACCACTCGATATTCTTATTAAGGGGTTGCATTTCCATTTTGTTGCTTACCACTTCGGCTTTATTGTTCATAGAAGCGTTGGTAGGCAATTCCGGTCCATCGGTTACTTCAATGGTAATAGGTTGCGATGTAATGGTTTTATAGGTTTTTGAGGCGGTATCGAAATACGAAAAAGTAATCGGTTCAATAGTGTAAGTGCCTTTGTATTGTGGTACAATTACATATTTTTCGGCTTTTGAACCTTCCATTCCTGCCGATATACTTTTATTTACGCGGTTTATTTTTTCAGGATCGTACAATTCTAATGCCGTTGGTGCAACAGGTTTTGGTAACGTCAATAAATCTAAATTTCCTTTTCCCTGAACGGTTAAAATCAACTCTAAAGGTTCGTTTGCCTTTACCGATGTTTTGTTTGCCTGAACATTAAATTGATACGTTCCAACAGCACCGGTATAACCTGCCGGCTGACTATCAAGAGGAAGCGGTTTAACCTGAATGGTTTTTGTTCCTGATGAATAAACTTTTTTGCGGATTCCTATTTCGGGCATTCCAAAAACATCAGCACGACCTGTATAATATTGTTCCTCTAATTCAAGCTCTAAAGGATCAATTTTCAGAGTTCCGTCTTTTTGTGGTAATAAAACAGCTTTTTGCAGTGCAAGGTAGCGGTAACTTTTTCCGTTTAATGTTGCACGCGTTACCGTTTGTTGTTTTTGTTCGATCATGTGATTCCAGAAGTTTTCATACTTCGGCATGTTTTTCACTGCCATGGTATTAAATCCTGCCTGATCGCTTACATACAAACCGTATTCAATGGTAACAGGTTCGTTAACATACGCGCTGGTTTTTGAAACTTTTGCAACCAAATGAATTCCTTGCCCCATGTTTTTAGGAAGTTGTTGTTGCTGTTGGCGTTGTCTTCGTAACAATTCCTCTTCCATTTCGTCGAAAATAGCAAACGGATCACGGCGTCGTTGTTGTGGTCGCGGTTGTTCTTGTACGGCATCGCCTACATGAATGGTAACTTGTTGCGATTTATAAAGTTTCCCTTCAAACGTTGCTGAAGCCGATCCAATGACTAAATTTCCTTTCTTTTTAGGTTGAACAAAGAACGAAAAACTTTTCTCCATACTGGTTCTCCCATTAACCCAGCTGTGGCTAACAGACTGCATAGGACCACCAACAACTTCAAATCCATCGAACGAAGGTCGTTTAAAATCATCGCCGTCATCGGTCATTGTGAAGCGAACTTCCAACACCTGATTAATTCCAATAGACTGACTGCTAACTTGGGTTTTCAACTGAAACTGTGCCCAAGTAGCTATGCTTGTAAATAAAGCTAAAAACGTATATATGAAATGTTTTGCGGACATAGTTTTTACCAATCTTTTTGTGTTGGTGAAGATACCGGTTTGCCTTTTTGCTCACGACCCTGAATACGTTCGCGAACGCCTTGTTCATGATTGTCTAACGCTTTTAACATGTTTTCCATTTGCTGTTTAGACTGGTTTTGCTTTTGTTGTTGCGGATTTGGTTTAGGCTGTTCTTTGTCTTTATCGCCTTTGTTATCTTTTCCGTCTTTATCTTGTTGATCTTTTTTATCCTGATCGCCTTTATCGTCTTTTTTATCTTTATTTTGATCGTTTTGGTCTTTCTGATCCTTGTTTTGATCGTCTTTCTTGTCCTGATCTTTCTTGTCTTTGTTTTGATCCTGATTTTGCTTGTTGTCTTTATTATCTTTATTTTGATCAGGATTTTCTTTCTGCATTTTCTTTGCTAATGCGTAATTGTAGCGTGTTTTTTCATCGTTAGGATTGTTTCGCAACGCATTTTTATAGGCTTCAACGGCACTTCCGTAATCTTTCAATTTCATAAAAGCATTGCCCATGTTATGAAAAATCTGATGTTTTTCTTCTTTGGTTTTAGCCGATTTTAATGCAGTTTGATAAGCCGAAACCGCTTCGTTCATTGACTGCATTTTGTAAATACTGTTTGCCTTGTTGTATTGTGCAGCAGTATTTTGTTTTTCTTTAGCCGATGCTTTACGGTAGGTTTGCTCTGCTTTGGTGTAATTTTTCACACTAAAACTCTGGTTACCGCTTGCTAATTCCGATTTATATGATTGTGCCCCAACAGCATTCAGCATAACTAGTTGTACTAATATGATATACCAAAAGTGTTTCATGTTATTTCTCGTTAAATAAATTAATTCTCTTTGCCCATGCAGTACGGCGTTCTAATACCAAACTATCAATAATCAACAGCAATAAAGCCAAGCCGATGAACCATTGAAACTGCGACTGAAAATCGGCAATTTGTTGTGATTCAAAATCAGTTTTTTCTATTTTTTGTAAGGTTTGATCTACCAATTGCAACACCTCATCGGTTTTACTTCCATAAATAAAAACGCCACCGGTACTATTTGCAATTTCCTTTAAAGTAGCATCGTTTAATTTGGTAACTACGGTTGATCCATCTACATCTTTTTTATAATCGATTGTTTTGCCGTTTTGTTTGATAGGAATTTGTCCGCCATTTGGTGTTCCAACTCCCACAGTAATAATCTTAATGCCTTTATCTTTCGCCATTGCAATCGCATCGCTAATTCCTTCGCCGTGATCTTCACCATCAGAAATCAAAATCATTACTTTGCTGGTTTTTGGATCATCAAAATAATTACTTCCAACTTCAATCGCTTCACGCAGAGCCGTTCCCATACTTGAAACCATTTCGGTGTGCATATCTTGAATATACATTTTTGCCATGCTGTAATCGGTCGTAATTGGTAACATTGGAAAAGCCGATCCTGCATAACCTACAATCCCGATACGATCGGATGCCAGATTATTAATGATTTGCGATGCCAGTTGTTTTGATTTTCCCAAGCGCGATGGTGCAATGTCTTCTGCCAGCATACTTTTAGAAACATCGATTGCAAAAACAATATCAACACCTTGGCGTTTTACGGTTTCTATTCTTGTTCCGAATTTTGGATTAAGCAATGCAATAATCAACGCAAAAACCGTTACAGCCAGCAATACCATTTTTATAAGCGGTTTGCTTGTGGTTGATGCTTCGGGTGCCAGACGTTTTAAATAATTACCAGAACCAAATTCGGCAATTTTCTTTTTTTTCCAAACGGTATTCCATAGGTAAACTGCTATTAATAATGGAATTAACAGTAGTAAATAGAAATAAAAAGGTGTATCTAATCCCCACATTTTACACGAATCCTTTAAATAATGTTTTTCTCGAAATAAATTCAACTAATAATAAAGTCAAGGCTAAAAGCGCTAACGGACGGAATAATTCGGTACGTTGCACAAACTTCTGCTCGTCGATTTTTGTTTTTTCCAATTGATTTATCTCTTCGTAAATATTTTCTAATCGTTTGGTATCTGTTGCACGGAAATATTTTCCGCCGGTTTTTTGAGCGATGATTTTCATCAGATTTTCATCAATCTCCACCTTCATGCGTTTGTATTCCAATTCGCCATTTGCTTTGATAGCTACAGGTGTTTCAGCCATTCCGTTGGTTCCAATACCAATTGTGTAAACCTTAATTTTAAATTCTTTGGCAATATCGGCAGCCATTTGCGGATCGATCAATCCGGAATTGTTCACACCGTCGGTCATTAAAATAACCACTTTGCTTTTAGCTTTACTGTCTTTTAAACGGTTAACCGCCGTTGCCAAACCAACGCCGATACCTGTTCCATCTTGAATAATTCGGTCGTACTTAATATCAGCCAACTGATTCAACAACATATTCTTATCGCTTGTTACAGGTGCTTTAGTGTACGCTTCGGCAGCATAAACAACAATTCCCAAACGATCGTCGGTACGTTGTTTAATAAAATCGGCAGCCACTCTTTTTAAGGCTTCTAAACGGTTTGGTTTTAAATCGCGTGAAAGCATCGAACCAGAAACGTCGGTAGCTAAAACAATATCAACTCCGTTTGTTATTTTAGATTTTGTGCTTTTATCAACCGTTTGCGGTCTTGCCAATGCTACAATTAACGCAGCGAATGCCACGGCACGCAACACAAAAAGCAACGGATATAGTTTTGTTAGTAAGGTTTTACTGTTTTTAAAACCTTGTATGCTGCTTATTTTTACAGGAACTTTCTCGTTTTTACGGTTAACGTACCAATACCAGCCCAATGGCAGTAAAAGTAATAACAACCAAAAAAACTGCGGATTTAAAAAGGTTATATTACTCATTTGTATTTGCTACATTTAATTGAATGGATTCAATAATTCGTTGATCTATTTTTGCTCCGTATTCATCACCTTCTTTATACAACACGCTTACTTCTTGAATACCGTTTTGCTGAATAAAAACGTACATGTCGTACTGCATTTTTATTGCTTCGCCCGATACAAAATTCTGTGCCACCAATGTTCCCGTACCTCTAATTCCGCGAACACCGTTTTGGGTAAATTCTTCGGCATTGTACGTTACATCTTTAGCACCGTATTGTTTGGCTGTTAGATCGAGCTTATATTTCAACATTTGATCTAAATTAATAGAATCGTTTGTTTGCGTTGCGGTTGTACCAACGGCAATTATCAATTGCGTTTTAAGGTTTGAATAGGCAAAAACGCTGGTTTGCGATTGCTGCTTTTCTTTGTCGGACTGTGGCATCTGAACACGCGTTAATGCTTCGGGCGTGCTTAAGATAACAGCAGGAAAACCATAGTCTGACGTTACCCATTCGCGTTCGTACAAGCTTTTGTTCGATGCAAAAATGCTCCATTCGTACCCCGAACGAACTGCCTGAACAATATAAACAATTCCGGTAACAAAAAGCAAAAGCGTTGTTACACCAATTGGAATCCACAAACGCATTTGCTGACGTTTTTTAAAGCGACGCTCGCGTAATTTCACTCGTTCTGACTGTTCTTCTGAAAAGCGTGGAATGGCTTTATCGATAGAAACCGAAATAACTTCTGATGTTCTGCGATCTTGTTCGATCTCGTTCATCATTGGTTCCGATTTTGCGAATTTTACCAAATCGGCAGTTTGCAAAACGCGTTTTAAATCGTTAACCGATTCTTTGCTTAACTGTATTTTCTTTGTTTTTATGGTTTGAAAAAGCATCTGAATTACCTCTGACGTTGTTGATTCCTTTGCCGGAATTTCAAAAACTTCTTCGATATAATCCCTTATAACATCGGTCATTTCAGAATAATACGATTTTACATCACCGTTTAAAACCAATCGTTTACCATCTAACAACTGTAACTTTTTGGTCACTTTTTCTAACGGAGTTTTGTATAAATCTTCTTCGGTTAAATTTTTATCTTGAATGCGTTTAACAATAAAATAGGCTGCTACACCGGCAATTATAGAAAATAAAATACCAAACAAGTATTTCCATAATTTATCGGTATCGGTTTCGCCGCCAATTTGTGCTTTAATATCGTGCATTGGCTGTTTTAACGTATCAACCGTAACATTGTTCACTTTAATATTGAACAAATTGGTCTGATGATTTTTTCCATCGATATAAACCGATAAACGCGGAACTACATAATCACCTTCATCAAACTGGGTTAAGGTGTATTTTTTGATTAGTTCCATTTGTGATCCGTTTAAAACAGTATCGGTTTTAGATTGTTCTAATACTTCAAACGGACCAATATTCTGCTGGTTAGGAAAAACCACTTTGCTACCTTCGTTAGCGTTTGCCTTAATGGTTAAATTAAACGCCGAACCTATTTTTATTTGAGTTGAATCTACCGCCGATGTTACCTGGGCAAAACCTGCCAAAGTACATAAACTTAAAAATAACGCAACTACTAATTTGTTCATATTATCGTGCTTTAAAGTAAGCCAATAGTTTTTTAACGTAGCTGTCATCGGTAGCTGTTTTAATAACTCCGGCGCCGCTGCGTGTAAATGTTGTTGTAAAATAATCTTCTAATTCTTGGTAATGTTCGCGGTAGGCTTTACGCACGTTGGCATCCCCTGTGTTAACGTATTGCGCTTCGTTTGTTTCGGCATCTTGCATTAAAACGTAACCCACATTGTTTAAATCTTGCTCGCGTTTGTCGTACACTTTTATGCCGGTAACATCGTGGCGTTTGGCTGCAATGCGTAAAATACGATCGTAATCTTTCGTCATGAAATCAGACAGAACAAAAACAATTGCCTTCTTTTTCATTACTTTAGAAAGATACTCAAACGCTTGCCCGATATTGGTTTGATTGCTTTTTGGCTGAAAATTGATCAGCTCGCGAATGATTCTTAAAATATGCGATTTTCCTTTTTTAGGCGGAATAAACAATTCGATCTGATCCGAAAATAAAATCAGACCAATTTTATCGTTGTTCGTTGTTGCCGAAAAAGCCAATGTTGCGGCAATTTCTGTAACAATATCGCGTTTAAAATCGTTGGTGGAACCAAAATCTTGCGATCCGCTTACATCAACCATCAACATTAATGTTAACTCGCGTTCTTCTTCAAAAACCTTTACGTAAGGTTCGCTGTAGCGTGCGGTAACATTCCAATCGATTGCACGAATATCGTCTCCGTACTGATACTGGCGAACTTCGGCAAACGACATTCCTTTTCCTTTGAAAGAGGTATGGTATTCGCCCGAAAAAATATGATCGCTTAACCTACGGGTTTTTATTTCGATTTTTCGAACCTTTTGTAAAATATCTTTTGTTTCCATTTTTTTGTTTAAGGTTTAAAGTTTTCTTTGTTTCAGGTTGCTGTAACTTGAAACATTAAACTTGAAACAAAATTTTATGGCACTTCAATTTCGTTAACAATCTTGTTTATGATATCTACGCTGGTTACGTTATCGGCTTCGGCTTCGTAAGTAATCCCAATTCTATGACGCAATACATCTAATACAACCGCACGTACATCTTCAGGAATTACATAACCGCGACGACGGATAAACGCATAACATTTCGCCGCATTTGCCAAGTTGATAGATCCACGAGGCGATGCACCGTAACTAATGTAAGGTTTTAAACTTTCTAGTTTGAATTGTTCCGGATAACGGGTTGCAAAGATGATATCTAAAATATATTTTTCGATTTTTTCATCCATATAAACCTCTTTCACGGTTTGCTGTGCACGAAGAATTTGTTCAATAGAAACCACTGGATTAATCGTTGGAACAGTTCCTGCCAAATTTTGACGGATTACCAAACGTTCTTCTTCTAACTTTGGATAATCGATCACGGTTTTAAGCATAAAACGGTCCATTTGTGCTTCTGGTAGCGGATACGTTCCTTCTTGTTCCACCGGGTTTTGCGTAGCCATTACCAAGAATGGTTTTTGCAGTTTATGTGTAGTATCGCCAATGGTAACTTGTTTTTCCTGCATAGCCTCTAACAACGCCGACTGCACTTTTGCAGGGGCACGGTTAATTTCATCGGCTAAAATAAAATTAGCAAAAACAGGTCCTTTTTTAATACTAAAATCGTTAACCTTTACGTTATAAATCATAGTACCAACCACATCGGCAGGTAATAAATCGGGTGTAAACTGTATACGGCTAAAAGATCCGTCAACAGCTTTGGCTAGTGTATTAATTGCTAAAGTTTTAGCTAATCCTGGTACACCTTCCAGTAAAATATGCCCTTGCCCTAACAAACCAATTAGTAAGCGATCAATCATGTGTTTTTGCCCCACAATTGCTTTGTTCATTTCGGCAATAAGCAAATCAATAAATGCACTTTCACGTTCTATTTTATCGTTAATAGAACGAATGTCAGTCGTGGTTGTTGTTGCTTCCATTATATTGTTTTCTCTATGTATTAATTTTCCTTACAAATTGATTAAAATTTATTTGCTTAACTTGTTAACAAATGGTTAAAATACACATTTGTATATTTGTTTTAAGTATGTATTATCATTTTCTTTTTATAATTTTAAGATAAAACTTTCATTGTGATAAACAAACGGCTTTTAATTAAGAATTTACTGGCTCACCATACCGAAAACAGCTTCTTTGATAAAAAGCAGCAGCTAAACTTACACACTTTAGAAGGAAAAGCCAAATTTTTAAAACATGTTTGTTCTTTATCCAATTCAAACCCGTACAATCAGTCTTTTATTTTGGTGGGAATTGAAGACGAAAAAAATACCATTATGGGTATTGATTTTTACGACGACAGCCATATTCAAAACCTATTGAATGCTTATTTGGAAAATCCACCACAGATACAATACGAAAACGTTATTTTTCCGCATCTGGAAAACGGAATGGTGGTAGGCTTGGTAACGATTTATCCGAAGAAAGGAAAATGCTACTTTAAAAAACGCATTTATACGATTGACGAAGGTGCATCGTTTTCGCGCATTGGCAGTATATCGCACCCGGAATATCATACAGCAAAAATAAACAACAGTGAAATTGTCGATAGTATTTTAAAAGCATCTGTTACCAATTTACAGAATACTATTGACAGTGTGTTGCAGTTTGTTACTAAAAAGCATCCGGACATGAAACCGAAATATCATGTTTTTAAAGAATATTTTACGTTGTGTTGGGCGGGTATTGAAAAAGTAAAAAAAGGCGAAGTTTATCTCTCTCGGGTTGATATCGAACTAATCAACGAACAAGTAAAAATATTTTATTCGGCATTAGATGAGGTTTCGATCACTTTTAACGACAATGAATTTATCATTACAGAATACGTGAAAATAGGTTTCCGAAAAAACAACAGATACATTCCGTTCAGCGTACAAAAAATTATATTTAGCGATTCTATGACGTATCAAATTACATCGGAAATTATTTTTGAAACGCCCGAAATAGACAAACGTCATTTGTATCATCTGTACAATTATTACACGCTTATTCTAAACAAACTATCGCAAAACAAACGCTTGGGCTTAACCGAACAAAACGATCTGCAAAACCTTTGTTATTCGCTTATGTTATGTTATCTTCACGGTTTCAAGAAAGCCAAAGAAGTATTGATCAATCATAAAGAAGTCTTTAAAAATTACAAACAACCTTTTTTATACACCTCTTTTAAAGAAGTAATGCGCATTCTTCGAAAATTAAAATACGAAACACAAAATGAGTAATACATTTGTAATTGGCGATATTCACGGAGGTTTAAAAGCATTGCAGCAGGTTTTAAACCGTGCAAATGTTACTACCAATGATAAGCTAATTTTTTTAGGCGATTATGTTGATGGATGGAGCGAAACACCGGCTGTTTTAGATTTTCTGATTGATTTATCGGCAACCTATTCCTGTGTTTTTATGCAGGGAAATCACGAAGAAATGTTATTGAAATGGTTAAAAAAAGAAGACGATAACGAGCTTTGGCGTTTTCATGGCGGCGAAGTTACTGTACAATCGTATCAGAATATTCCTTTAAGAACTATAGAAAAGCATATTTCGTTTCTTGAAAAACTGAACGAATATTATATTGATGACAAAAACCGATTATTTGTACATGCCGGTTTTACACATCTAAAAGGCGTGGCGTTTGAATATTTCCGTGGGATGTTCTGGTGGGATCGCACGCTTTGGGAAACCGCTATGGCTGTTGATGGCAATTTAAGTGCAGACAGTGTACGATATCCGCAGCGTTTAAAACTGTACAAAGAAATTTATGTTGGGCACACGCCGGTTATACGTTTTGGCGCATCGGCACCCATGAATTTTGCAAATGTTTGGAATGTTGATACTGGCGCAGCTTTTACCGGAAAATTATCTATTTTAAACGTTGATACCAAAGAATACTGGCAAAGCGATTCGCTTCCTGATTTATATCCTGCCGAAAAAGGAAGAAATTAAATACAAAAATTTTTATATTTGTCAAAAATATCATGATTATGAAAAGATTACTTTTAGCAGTTTGCGCTTTAGTGGGCACAGCAAACGCGCAGGCACAGGCTTTAAACGAAGTAGAATTAAACATTTTTAATACGATTGTAAACCAGTCGGTTGAAATTGGTTACGAGCATTTTATCGATCAAGATCAATCAATCGGAGTGGATTTGTTAATTAACGATCGTTTTTCGTACTACGGGCAAAACAAAAAAGCAAATAAGTTTAAGCAATTTAACACCAACGCCATTGCGGTAAACTACAGTTTTTATTTTGGTGGTAAAGAAGGCGAGCATGCATCGGGTTTTTACGCACAACCATTTTTAAAATACCGTTTTGGTGATTATGAGCAAGATAAAAAAGTTGCTGAAGGACAGTACGATAGATTTAAAACTGACATGAATGCATTTATTCTTGGAGTAGGAGCAGGATACAAATTGGTTAAAAACGATGCTTTTACAGTTTCGCCTTTTGTAAATATTGGTAGAAATTTTAGTCAAGAAGTTTCTGATGAATTTATGGGAGTTGAATTAAATGCAGGTATTAATATTGGTTACCGTTTTTAATAAAAGATAATCATAAAACAAAAAAGCTGTTTCAATTTGAAACAGCTTTTTTGTTTTAAACTTTATGTTTAACTCTGTCAAAGTTTAAAACTTTGACAGAGTTTTTTAATGTTCTCTTATAGTGATTTACCAAATTTTCACTCGGTTTTCTGGCTTAATGTACAACTTGTTTTCTGGCGTAACATTAAAAGCTTCGTACCAAGCGTCTAAATTTTGTAAAGGCACGTACGAACGGTAAATTCCTGGTGCATGCGGATCGGTCTTAACCTGATTTTTCACATACTCGTCACGAGATTTGGTTCTCCAAACGGTTGCCCAAGAAATAAAGAAACGTTGTTCCGGAGTAAATCCGTCGATTTTTTCTTGTGGATTTTTCTTTAAGAAAATCTGTAAACCATCGTAAGCAGCAGTAATTCCACCTAAATCACCAATATTTTCTCCTAAAGTAAAATCGCCATCAACATAAATACCGCTGAAAGGTTGCAATGCACTGTATTGTGCCGCCAAGCTTTTTCCTAATTTAGTAAACTGTGTTAAATCGGTTGGTTGCCACCAGTCAACTAAATTACCATCGGCATTGTATCGTGCACCTGAATCATCAAAACCATGCGAAATTTCGTGACCAATTACAGCTCCAATTCCACCGTAATTCACAGCTTCGTCTGCTTTATAATCATAGAAAGGTGGTTGTAAAATTGCTGCTGGGAAAACAATTTCGTTATAAGCCGGGTTGTAATACGCATTTACCATTTGTGGCGGCATGCCCCATTTAGTTTTGTCAACCGGTTTTCCGTATTCTGCAAAATTCTTTTTAATACTCCATTCGGTAACGGCTTTCATATTATCGTAATAAGTTCCTTTTTCTGTCGGACTTTTAATGGTTAGTTTTGAATAATCTTCCCATTTATCCGGATATCCGATTTTGATACTCAATTTCGCTAACTTATCTAACGCACCCTGACGCGTTGCCGGAGCCATCCACGGAAGGTTTTTAATACGATTTTCGTAAGCTTTTACCACATTATCAATCATCTCCTTTGCTTTTGCTTTTGCTTCAGCAGGGAATTTCTTCTCAACATATAACTTACCTAAAGCTTCACCTAACGAACTGTTTACAATGTTAACTGCACGCTCTTCGATTGGTTTTTGCTTTTGTGCACCCGATAAAACTTTACTGAAAAACTCCCAGTTTGCTTTTTCTAATTCAGGCGACAACATAGAAGCCGAACCGTTGATCACATTCCATGTTAAATATGCTTTTAAGTCTTCGATTGGTGTTGTTTTAAGCAATTCGTTCATTTTAGCCAATGCTTTAGGCTGTGAAACCACTACAGAATCGATATTCTTTAAACCTGTTTTATCAAAATAAGCTTTCCAATTAATGTTTGATGCAATGCTTTGCAGTTTTGTAACCGGCATTGGGTTGTAGGTTTTACGGTCGTCACGCAATTCTACACGCGTTAATTCTGCTTCAGAAATTTTGGTTTCAAAAGCCAAAACTTTTGCAGCTTTAGCCGTAGCATCTGCTTCACTATTGCCTACTGCTTTAAGCATTCTGGCAACATGCTTTTCGTATTTGTTACGAATTTCAGTTGTTTCGGCATCTTTCAACAAATAATAATCGCGCTCGCCTAATCCGGTTGAAGTTCCGTAAACATACACTACGTTTTTATTTGAATCTAACGCATCAGCGCTTACATACGTGCCGAATAATCCTGTTCCGCCTTCAAAAATAGTGGCTTGAATCAAGGCATTCACATCATCAACTGTTTTAATAGCTGCAATTCTTGCCAAATCAGCTTCGATAGGTTTAATGCCTAAATTAGCACGCGAAACCGTATCTAAATAGGTTTTGTATAGATTTACCGCTTTACCTTCATCAGAGCTCGACTTTAAATCTTTGTTGTTTGCAGCTTCTTTCAGCATGTTTAAAACATCTAAATCGGTGTTTTTAGCAAGCTCGTCAAAACTTCCCCAGGTAGATTTATCTGCAGGAATTTCGGTTTTATCGAACCACTTACCATTTACAAAACGGTAAAAATCATCGCCTGGTTTAACCAAAGTATCCATATACTGTAAAGCGATACCGTGTGTTTGGTTGTCTGCCTCTGCCTTATCTTTTTTACAAGACGTTAATGCCAAAACAGCCAGCAAACTTAATTGCGTTATTTTTTTCATTCGTACAAAAAATTAATTTTTTAAAATTAGTATAAAAAAACGGCAATTGTTACATTGCCGTTTTTGTTTTCGTTTTTACATTAAACTCTAACAGAGTTCCAAACTCTGTTAGAGTTGTTTTCTTAATTTATTCCAGTTAGTGAAAAGCTACCAGATCTTCACTCGGTTTTCTGGTGAAACGTATAATTTATCGCCGGGTTTAATGTCGAAAGCTTTATACCAAGAATCAACATTTTGCAACGGCACATACGAACGGTACATTCCCGAGGCATGTGGATGTTTAATTTGATATTTTAAACCATTTCGAGGTGTAAAATTGAACATATTCTATTCCTTTTGTTTTAGAAAACATAAGTAAAACGGGGGCGTCACCATTGTATGAATATGATCTAGCTATCACAACATTGTAATAAATTTGATCTTGATAAACAATGTTTCTAAATGCATTAAGAGGCATATCGTACATATCAAAAACAGTTTCTATTTTGTTGTTCACTACATATTCAAAAGTGTAAGAAACTTTATTAGGATCAGTTGTACTTCTTTGTTTTATTACAAATCTAAAGGTTTCAAAATCAATGTTTGTTTCTATTTCCTCATTGTCAAAAATTTCATCTGAGGAACTTAAAATGTATCTATTTGTTTTGATCCACGATACTTTACCTGTGTGCAGCGTTCCGGCTTGGTCTTTCCAATTTATAATTTCATTTATGGTATAAGGTATAATTTGCTTTGCTTCTACGCTTAATTCTGTTTTAGTCATAACAGGGTCTTTGCCGCAATTAATCAAGAAAAAAGACATAAATATTAGTAGAACAAATTTTTTCATAATTAGTTGTTTGTTAGTTTTAACCATGTTTGATTTCTGAATAAGATAAATTCAATACCTCGTTCTTTAGAATAAATAATTGTTTCAATATCCCAAATAGCATGGTCTATTGTGTTTTCTTGATCTAATTTAAGAACATTGGTAAAAGTGAAACCAGCAATATTTACATCTGTTTCTAATTCGCTTAATTCTGAAATTTGATTTCCGTAGACAGAATTATTATTTACAACAACATAATCGGATAAATCGATATTCATGGCTCCATTTCCGATAGTAATTCTACCTAAATAATTATTAAAACTAAATTCTTGTTCAATTCTTTCGTAAGTATAATAACCACAATCATGGTCATCAGAAATCTTCTCTAATGTAGTTTTTCCTTGACTAAAAACAATTTTAATATTCTCTCCTTTTTCATTAATATAAGTATCCGTTCTTTGTTGTTCTAAAAAGAAGTCTTTGTTTGTCTCTGTTATTAGATTTCTTCGTATTTCATAAGGATCGCAAGGATTACAGCTGGATAACGAAATGACAATAATTAAACAGATTAAAATTTTTTTCATAAAATTGATTTAAGAATCAAATATATTAAAAAGCATTCGAATAAATAATCGAATGCTTTTTAATGTTTTACCAGATTTTTACTCGGTTTTCTGGTGAAACGTATAATTTATCGCCGGGTTTAATGTCGAAAGCTTTATACCAAGAATCAACATTTTGCAATGGCACATACGAACGATACATTCCCGGAGCATGCGGATCGGTTTTTACTTGGTTTTTAATGGCTTCGTCGCGCATTTTTGTTCTCCAGATGGTTCCCCACGAAATAAAGAAACGTTGTTCAGGCGTGTATCCGTCGATCAATCCCGGACGACCTTTATCTTTTAAATACAACTGTAATCCGTCATACGCAGCGTTCACACCACCTAAATCGCCAATATTTTCGCCTAACGTAAATTTACCATCAACAAACGTATTCGGAAGCGGTTCTAAAGCCGAATATTGATCTGCCAAAGCACCGCCTAATCCGGTAAATTGTTTTAAATCGTCTTCTGTCCACCAGTTAACTAAGTTACCATCGGCATTGTATCTTGAACCAGAATCATCAAACCCATGCGAAATTTCGTGACCGATTACGGCGCCAATTCCACCAAAATTCACAGCCATATCGGCTTTATAATCGTAAAAAGGTGGTTGTAAAATGGCTGCCGGAAACACGATTTCGTTGTTTGTTGGGTTAAAATAGGCGTTCACCGTTTGCGGCGACATACCCCATTTGGTTTTATCAACCGGTTTGCCGTATTCTGCAATGTTTTTTGCAAAACGCCAGCTTGCAACATTTTTCATGTTTTCGTAATACGTTCCGCCGTTTTCAGGTGCTTTAATTTCAACCTTTGAATAATCTTCCCATTTATCAGGATAGCCGATTTTAACGGTCGATTTACGTAATTTTTCGATAGCTCCCTGACGTGTTGCAGGTGTCATCCAAGGTAAGTTGTTGATACGGTTTTCAAATGCCAAGAAAACATAATCAATCATTTCTTTAGCTTTAGCTTTCGCTTCTGGTGGGAATTTCTTCTCTACATACAATTTACCTAAAGCTTCGCCAACCGTTCCATTTACAATCTGCAATGCACGTTCTTCAATCGGACGTTGCGCAATAGCTCCAGTTAAGGTTTTGCTGTAAAAATCAAAGTTTGCTTCATCAATCGCTGTAGTTAAAACGCCGGTGTTTTTGTTAATCAACATCCAACGTAAATACGCTTTCAATTCATCGGCACTGGCTGTTTTAAAAATATTTTCTAATGTTTCCATGTATTTTGGCATAGAAACTACAACCTGATCCACATTTTTTAAGCCTGCTGCTGTTAAATAGTTGTTCCAGTTAACCGTTGGAGTTAGCTTTTGCAATTCGGCAACCGACATTGGATTGTAGGTTTTTCTACGATCACGGCGTTCTACACGGTCTAAACGTGCTTCTGCCATTTTAGTTTCTAAAGCAACAACTTGTGCTGCCTGTTTTTTAGCCGCTGCTTCATCAATCCCTAAAAACTGCAACATACGGGCAACGTGTACTTCGTATTTCTGTTTTTTATCTTGCGAATCGGCATCTTTAGAAACATAATAATCGCGGTCTGGTAAACCAATGCTTCCCGGCGAAACGTAAATAGTGTTTTTGTTAGAATCCATAGCATCGGCACCAACATACAATCCAAAAAAGCCTAAACTACCTTCGGGCATTTTCTCTTTTAACAACGCAACAACGTCGTTGGCATTTTTAATTTTGTTGATTTGATCTAACGTAGATTGAATAGGTTTAATGCCTAATTTATTGCGGGTATCAAGATCTAAATACGTTTTAAAAACGTTAACCGCTTTCATTTGATCCGATTTTGGATCTAACTTTTTATTGTTAACCGCTTCTTTTAAAATAGTCAACGCATCAATATCGGTATTCTGACGCAGTTCGTCAAAACTTCCCCAACGCGTTCTATCGGCAGGGATTTCGGTTTTATCAAACCATTCACCATTCACATATCTAAAGAAATCATCGCCTGGTTTTACGTTTTTATCCATGTATTCCAAGTTGATTCCGTGACTTTCTGCAGATTTATCCTGTGCCTGTATTGTTGATGTTGCAATCATTAATAAAGTTGCAGGCAAGAACATAAATTTTTTATTCATTGTTTAATAGATTAGGTATATCCTTACAAAAATAAAAACTAAACGCAATTAAAAGACTGTTTTATAACTTATTTAACCGTTTTTAGCTGAAACGTTTTGTAATTTTGGTCAAAATTTTTAGTAATGAAGGATCTTTTTTATCGTTACCGCTACTTGTTTTTAACCATTGGTGTATTGTCGGTTATTATTTTATCGCTTTTTTATAATGCCCTGAAACCTGAAAAACAATTACCTATTTATACGCCTGCTATGGTAAATCCGGAATTGGTTGACAGTTTGGTGCAGCACAAAAACAATAAAATGGAGCATAAAATTGCCGATTTTTCTTTTCAGAACCAAAACAACAAAACCATTACCCAAAAAGATTACGAAAACACTATTTACGTTGCCGATTTCTTTTTTACAACCTGCCAGACAATTTGCCCAATTATGACCGATAATATGGTTTGGCTGCAAGACAAGATTAAAGACATGCCTAACGTAAAGTTATTGTCGTTCTCTGTTACACCCGATATTGATACGCCCGAAGTTTTACGAAAATATGCAACCGAAAAAGGCGTGATTGACAGTAAGTGGAACATGGTTACTGGCGATAAAAAGGATATTTACTATTTGGCAAGACAATCGTTTTTGGCAGTAAAAACCGAAACTTCAGGCGAATTGTATGATATGGTGCATACCGAAAATTTTATTCTTGTTGATAAAAACGGACGCATTCGCGGATTTTACGACGGCACCAATTTAGACAAAGACAAAGGCGATAATACCAAAAATATGCAACAACTTTTAGAAGACATTAAATGGTTGAATGAAAGGGATTAATTGTTTTGTATAGACCTCACAAGCTTTTAAAACCAGTGTGGTCTGTGCTTCAAAAAGTTAAAATATTTATAAATGTTAAGAAATTGTAAAGGGGAATTTTCCAAATATTGGCATTTCCCTTTTTTAATGAGTAGATTTGCAATCTAAAATAATTCTAAATAAAAAGTTATGACTCTTAATTTTTTAAAAAAGAGCCAAAAAGGAACCATAATTTCTGTAAATGAAGAAAAAGTTCCTTTAAAATTAATCGAAATGGGCTGCTTACCGGGAAATAGGGTGGAGGTTTTGCAAATTGCCCCTTTATCTGATCCAATCTACATAAAAGTAAACGATTCTTTTTTAAGTATTCGTAAAGATTTAGCAAAAGAAATTGAAGTTGAACTGATATAACATTTAATGAAACAACTAAAAGTAGCGTTAATTGGAAACCCAAATGTAGGTAAAACTTCTGTTTTTAACGCGTTAACAGGCTTAAACCAGCACGTTGGGAATTATCCGGGCGTAACCGTAGAGCGTAAAGTTGGTTCAACAACTTTAGCAAATTATACCAAAGCACATATTATAGATTTGCCGGGTGTTTACTCTGTAAATCCAAGTTCTAAAGACGAAGAAATTGCGCTGAAAGCTATTTTCGATGCATCGAACAAAGATTTTCCCGATGTAATTGTGGTGGTTGCCGAAGTAGAAAATTTAAAACGAAACCTGTTGCTTTTTACGCAGGTTAAAGATTTGGGTTTTCCAACCATTTTGGCACTGAACATGGCAGATCAAATGGAAAAGAAAGGAATTTCTATTGATGTGCCTGCATTGGAAAAAGCGTTAGATACCAAAATTGTTCTTATTTCAGCAAGAAAAAAAGAAGGAATTAACGATTTAAAGCAAACCGTTTTAAATTATACCAACTTCAATACTAATAGTATTTTCGATTTAAAATTGATCGATGAAAACTATTTTACGCTTTTAGGACATTTATAT
>CAMLFV010000009.1 GCA_946479395.1 uncultured Flavobacterium sp.
AATACTTATTCTAATTCTACCGAAATGTGGAACATGGATTTAGATGAGTACGATTTAAGCAGCTACGTAGAAGTAGATGATACTGTTTTAGATATTAAAGTAACAACTGCTGCCGATGTAGTTTTCTTTAATGCAATAATACTTTCTGTTTACAGTGTTTTTCCTGACGCAACAATGACCTTAGATAGTTACCAAAATTACTGCCATACACGAAGAGTTGATGTAAATTACACTGTTGCAAACCATAAAGGTAACCACCCTTTAAAAAAGGATACACCTGTAGCGTTTTACATTAATAATGAACTGATAGGAACTGCTAAAACAGATGAAGAAGTTGCTGAAGGAAGTCAAATTAGTCAAACCATCACGTTAGATATTCCTAAAAAATTTGGTTACCGATTTGATTTGGTTGCTAATGTAGATGATACCGGAAATCAAAAAGGAATTGTTTTTGAAATTGATGAAGAAAATAACTCTTCAAAAACGCACATTGATTTAACAAGAAATTGTCCAATACAGAAAGGAGTTTCAGCTAACTTTGACGGCGCTAACGATGGGTTTGATTTAAGTGTGTACGATCTTAACCAATTAAAAATATATAACCGATACGGATCAGAAGTTTTTAGCTATGGCAAAGGATACACCAACCAATGGGTAGGGCAAAATATGAACAATAAACCATTACCCACCGGAACTTATTATTACGTTTTTACAACAGATTACGAAACTATTTCGGGTTATGTATATTTAATTAAAGAAGTAAGATAAATGAAAAAAATACTATTATTAACAACAATATTTGCCCTATTTAGCTGCAATAACGAAATAGACGATATTTTAAACGACTATAAAACAAAACCAAAGTCTGCAGATTTACAAGGTTTCTGGGAGCTAAAAGGTGTTTATCCTCCCGATTCGCTAAAACATGATAATGAAATAGGAATATCTCAAGGCTGGGTAGGAATAGGACCAAATGAAATTCTTTATTTAGATAATGAATACTTACGATTTTTAAATAAATCAACTGATGAAGATTCTCTTTTTCATTACAATAAAAAAAATAGATTGTATTGGTATAACAATGAAAAATTTATCAAATCGGTATATGAGGAAAGTTATAATAATAAAAATTTTCAGTATATAAACGAATATCAAATTCCGTATAAGTTGGTACAATCAAAAGACACGTTAGTTGTTCAAAGTAATCATAAAACGTTATATTTAATTAAACGATTTAATATTAAATATCGCGAGTATGTATTTGATTAACTAATTGATACTTATTTTTTTGTATTTTTATAGAAACTATTTCGGTTATGATAAAAATACTACGATTACTTATATTTTTCTCATGCTTTTTTGCATTTAGCCAGCCTGTAAAACTTTTTAAGCAGTATACGGGACAATATGACTTTTTTGTAATAGGCAATACCATGAACACTGCTCCAAATGGAACTGGAGCACCTTGTACTATTTTAACGCAATCAAGTGCGGTTCTTAACCTAAATGCTAATGCCAATATACAAGCAGCGTTTTTGTATTGGTCAGGATCTGGAACTTTAGCACAAGCCGATTTAAATGTTCAGTTAAACGGTACACCTATCACTGCGCAAAGAACATTTACAACAATTGGTCCCACAGGGTTAGAATTTTTTGGAGCTTTTGCAGATGTTACAAACTTTGTAAAGGCTACAGGTAATGTTAATTACACCCTATCCGATTTAGATCTTACAAACGTTATACCGCCTTATTGCCCCACAGGTAGTAATTATGCCGGTTGGTCTATTGTAGTGGTGTATGAAGACGCCGTTTTGCCAAACAGAGTTATAAGTGTTTACGAAGGTTTTCAAATTGTTGATCATACCGGGCAAAGTGCTACCATTACTTTAAACGGTTTAAATGTTACCAATGTTACTAATGCAAAAGTTGGTTTTTTAGCTTGGGAAGGCGACGATAATTTAGCAGTTGCCGAAGAGTTAAGAATCAATGGAAATATAATTAGTAATCCGCCGTTAAATCCGGCAAATAATGTATTTAATTCTACCAATACCTATACAAACGCAACTAATTTGTGGAATATGGATATTGATTATTTTAATGTTGGTAGCCTTATTTCTTTAGGCGATACATCAATGACTGTTGAAATTAAAACCGGGCAGGATTTAATAATTGTCAATAATATATTGGTAGCATTAAGCAGTCTTTTTGCCGATGCAACTATCAATATTGATAAAATAAAAGTTGAGTGTAATAGCAGAGAAATAAAGGTTGACTATACAGTTTTCAATACAAATAAAGCTACAAATCCATTGATTAAAAATGTTCCTATAGCCTTTTATGTCGATGATGTTTTGATTGGATCAGCTGCTACAAAAAATGACATTCCTATAAATGATTCCGAAACAGGAACAATTATTTTAACAATTCCGGAATCTTTTGGCGATAATTTCACAATAACGGCAAATGTTGATGATGACGGCGATAAAAATAGTACGGTGGTAGAAATTGACGAAACCAATAATACCGGTTCTGAAAATGTAACCTTAATTTATGGACCAGAAGTAGAGGAACCAACCGATATTATCGTTTGTGATGAAGACGAAAAAGGTTTTGTAATTTTCGATTTAACATCGAAGCAGTTCGAAGCAAGTACCAGCAACAACGTTATTATTACTTTTCATGAAAGCAAAGATGAAGCAGAAAAAGGAACAAGAGCTGTTAATAATTTTGATCGTTATGAATTAGAAAGTCACAGTTCTAAAACAATTTGGATTCGAGTAGAAGATAAAATTACAGGTTGTGCAAATACAACATCTTTTAAGATTACTGCTCAAATGAAACCCTTTACAGAGCTTAAAGAACCTTTAATGATTTGTAATTTTAAAAGTAATCCATTGGCAGCTAATTTGTCGTTAGCCTATATACTATTAAACAGGATTTTTCCATATGTCGATGAATTGCAACTGAGTTTTTATGAAACAGAAGCCGATGCCGAAAATGAAATTAATGAAATTACAAATATAAACAGTTACCAGCCACCACGTTTTCCTTACATTATCTACATTAAAGCAAAAGGTACAAAACTTTGGTGCGATAATATTATTCAATTACAGTTGAACGATTGCGTGGTTCCAAAAGGAATTTCGCCAAACGGCGATAGTATAAACGATGGTTTTAATATAGAAATTTTTAACCCAATTGAAGTGAAAATTTTTAATCGTTACGGAATGGAGGTTTACCATCACGGTGAAGGATACATAGATCAATGGAAAGGTCAGGACAAAAATAATCGTGAACTGCCATCAGGTACTTATTTTTATCATTTTAGAACCTTGTTTGATACTTACGTTGGCTATGTCCATTTAATTAAAGAAGTTAAATAAAAAAAGCGTTTCATAATTGAAACGCTTTTTTTAATATTTAAGCCATTGTTGTGTAAACGTTTTGAACGTCATCGTCTTCTTCAATTTTTTCCAACAATTTTTCTACATCGGCAATTTGTTCTTCTGTAAGTTCTTTTGTTACTTGCGGAATACGATCAAAACCAGATGATAAAATTTCCATGTTGCGTTCTTCTAATTCTTTTTGAATCGATCCAAAACTATTAAACGGAGCATAAATTAAAATTCCGTCTTCGTCTTCAAAAATTTCATCAACACCGGCATCAATCAGTTCTAATTCAAATTCTTCCAAATCTAAACCTTCAACTTTTGCAATTCTAAAGTTACAAGTATGATCAAACATAAATTCAACCGATCCTTGAGTTCCCATGGTTCCGTTACATTTGTTAAAATATGAACGAATATTAGCAACGGTTCTGTTGTTATTGTCGGTAGCAGTTTCAATTAATATGGCAATTCCGTGTGGTGCATAGCCTTCAAACAAAACTTCTTTATAGTTTGCAGTATCTTTATCCGATGCTTTTTTAATAGCGCGTTCTACATTGTCTTTAGGCATGTTAGCAGCCTTTGCATTTTGCATAACGGCACGTAAACGAGCATTGGTTTCAGGGTTAGGTCCGCCTTCTTTAACAGCCATAACGATATCTTTACCAATACGCGTAAACGTTTTAGCCATTGCCGACCAACGTTTCATTTTTCTAGCTTTTCTAAATTCAAACGCTCTTCCCATTTCTATTTTTATTAATTTTACGCAAAATTATAGAAAAGATGTTTTTCTATAAAAAAAAACACTAATTATTTTAAGTTAAAAACATGAAGAAAACACTTTTTATTGCTTTGCTAGTATCTTTTGCCGTGAATGCGCAAGTAAGAGAGCGAAACGATATTGAAATTGCTCCGTTTGTTGGTATTAATAGTTCTAATTACTATGGAGATATTACATACATTGGCGATTCAAACAAAGCGTTATACACACCGATTTTTGGTGTTACCGCAGATTTTTACATGAATAACCGGTGGAGTTTGAGAACTGGATTAGAGTATCAAACATTAGGAAGTTCGGTTTATACTAGTGAACTTATTAGTAATCCTCAAGAAAATTATTATTACAGATATTTTTACGAAAGCGAAAAGCTGAATTTTGTTGCAATTCCTATTCATGCAAATATTCATATTGGTAAGTCAAGAAATTGGCATATTAATTTTGGTCCAACCGTAAGTTTTTTGACAGGAGCTAATTTTGGTGGTGAAAGAGTAGAAATTGATAATTTAAGAAAAGAACATGTTGGGTTTGGATTAGGTTTTGGTTATCGATTTAATATTCATGAAAATTTCAGTCTGGGTATTGAACATCAAGAATATATTAGTTTTACAAATAATTTAAATACATTTAATTCTTACGGTAGCTTTATTGGAAATATTGCAGGTAATTTTAGTGTTAAAGCAATTTTTAAGTTAGGCTCTAAAGAAATTGAAAAAATGTAAAAAAGAGCGCAATGCGCTCTTTTTTAGTATCTGTCCCAAAAGAAAGGTGGTTCAATATTTAAACTTCTTAAATACACATAACCTTGTCCGCGGTGGTGAACTTCATTGTCAACAAAATATAAAATATTCTGAATTACCGGAAATTTGTATTCACCGAACAAATTGAAATCTTCCTTAAAACGATCTTCAGAAATCTGCATAAATAACTCATTGATTTTCGGCGTAGCATCGTCCCAAGCGTTTAATAATTCTGCTTTAGTGTTCAGAGGCAAATTGTGGTTGTAACCTTCTATTGAATTGTTTACAATGCCTTCTAAGCCAGGAACAGCAATAGATAACAGTTCTTTAACCAAATCGGCAAACGTACGCATCCCGCCAATACTGTATTCAAAAAGTTCTTTTTCAGGAAAAGCTTCAATTACTTTTCTTGTTAATGTTCTGTGACCTTGCCAATGGTTCAATAATTCTTCGTTTGTTAAAATGTTTGCTTTCATAATAATTGATTTAGATGTTTATTTTCAGTTCAAAATTAAGATATGATTTTGACAACTTTATGTCACTCGATTTATTTTTTTACTAATGTTAAAACATTTTAAATAAATTCCTGTAAATAATTGGATAGGCTTATCTTTGCAAAAATTTCTTTAATGAAATATCTTTTATTTATTGTAATATATGCTTTGTTGTGGTGCGTTTCAAAGTTGCCATTTAAAGTATTGTATCTACTTTCGAACGTTTTTTATTTTTTAATATATAAGGTTGTAAAGTATCGAGTTAAAACGGTTCGATACAATTTAGAATTGACTTTTCCACATTTATCGGCAACTGAAAGAAAAGAAATCGAACGAAAATTTTACATTCATTTATGCGATTTGTTTCTTGAAATGATAAAAACCATTACCATTTCTCCAAAAGAATTAGACAAACGCTTTGTTTTTAAAAATGTAGAACTAATGAAAGCCTACGAACAAAAGCAGAAAAGTATTATTTTAATGTTACCGCATTACGGAAACTGGGAGTGGGTGATAGGTTTGGGACAGCATTTGGAGTTTAAAGGTTTTGGGATTTATAAGGCGTTAAAAAATAAACATTTCGATAAACTTTTTAGAGATATTCGTTCACGTTTTAATGCCGAATTGATTGATACACACCACACAACAGGCGCTATTCGTGAAAATCAGGCAAAAGGATTATATGGAACTTATTTGTTTTTAAGCGATCAAACGCCATTGTTAAGAGAGAAACTTCATTGGGAACCATTTATGGGGATTGATGTGCCAATACACATGGGTGCCGAAGTTTTAGCCCGAAAATTAAATATGAATATTTTGTATTTAAAGGTTGATAAAGTGAAACGCGGACATTATGAAGCTACTTTTTCTGAAATTACCGATGATATTAAAAACGAACCAAAATACAAACCAACCCGAATGTTTTTAGATAAGGTGGAAGAACAAATTAAAACTGTTCCCGAATATTATTTCTGGACGCATAAACGTTGGAAACACAAAGATCAAAAAGATCAATTTAAAACTAAATAATTTCGATAAAAAAGAAGACGTAATGTCTTCTTTTTTATTATTCTTTCTTGAAAATTATCTTTAGTTCGTCGTTTTTAAAAAGATGCAGTTCGCTATCAATGATTTTATAGTTTGTAATGTTTGCTATTTCTTTTAAAAATTCGGTTTCCATGTTTTCGTGCACGCACATCATGCGTGTTACAGCTAATTTAGAAAAACGAATGTGTTCGTTATCAAAGAAAACAGCTCCGTTGAAACCGTTACAGCTTGCATTTCCGCCTACATGTTTTTCTTCATTTTCAAATTGTAAGTAAGGTGTTTTAAGATATTTGTCTTGCGGTATTTCAACTCCATTAAAACTAATTAAGTTCCATTTGCCTTGTAATTTTAAAGGAATGATGTAATTACCACAGCCGTTTAACTTCAGTTCATTTTCTTTTGTAATGATCGAAACTTCGGTTTTGTAATCGAACTCGGTGTCTGACATTACGTCTGAACACGATTTTTTTGTAATGGTAACTCGTATTTGCTGATTACCACTTTCAGATCTTATCAATTGAATATTGGCATCTTGCGCTTTATCGATACTATTTACAGGAAAAATTTCCGATTTCCCGTCAATATCTTTATAAACAATAAAATCATCGCTCATTTCAATATACCAAAAAGGTTCGGTTCCTAACCCTTTAAAATAGGGATCAAACGTTTTTTCATTGAATTTTTTTGCAGAAGAAGTATTGTCAATAGTAGTTTGCTTGCTTTTACACGAACTTACAAAAACTATCAAAATTGTAAAACATATTAACTGTATCTTTTTCATAGTAACATCTTTTACATTAAATGTACAAAAAAATGATGTAATATGAATTTGAAGAAGTACTAAAAATCTGAAATTAGAACAATTTATATGAAGAAAACATCGTTACTTCGAGTAGCGAAGTAGAATGGAGCGTATCGAGAAGTTCTCGACAAGCTCGAACCGACGAACAACTTATTCATTTTTTATTTATGTAATTAGAAATAAAAAAACCTTCTGTAAAAGAAGGTTATGGTATATTATGTTAGCATTCCGCCATCAACATTTATAACCTGACCGGTAATGTAGGTCGCTAAATCTGATGATAAGAATACACAAGCGTTTGCGATATCTTCTGGAGTTCCTCCGCGTTTCAACGGAATAGCGTCTGTCCACCCTTTAACGGTTTCTTCGCCTAATTTTGCCGTCATTTCTGTTTCAATAAATCCTGGAGCAACCACATTACAACGAATATTTCTCGAACCCAATTCTAAAGCTACCGATTTAGAAAAACCAATAATTCCGGCTTTCGATGCTGCGTAATTTGCCTGACCAGCATTTCCTTTTACACCAACAACCGAACTCATATTAATAATCACTCCGTTTCTGGTTTTAAGCATGGTTTTTTGAACCGCTTTGGTCATGTTAAAAACCGATTTTAAATTTACATCCATTACATTGTCAAAATCGGCTTCGCTCATTCGCATCAACAAATTATCTTTTGTAATACCTGCATTGTTAATTAAAACATCAACAGTTCCAAAAAACTCCAACACCTGATCAACTAAAGATTGAGCTTCGTTAAAATCTGCTGCGTTAGATTTGTATGATTTTGCCTTAACACCAAATGCTGTTAATTCTTGCTCTAAAGCAATGGCAGCTTCTTCTGATGAGCTGTATGTAAATGCAACATTTGCACCTTGTTTTGCGAAAGTTAAAGCAATACCTCTACCAATTCCACGAGTTGCTCCTGTTATTATTGCGGTTTTTCCTTCTAATAATTTCATGTAATAGTTTTTAACACTTTTAGGCAAATATAATTATTTAAACTGTTTTTTCTAATCGTTTTTCATTCTTATTCATAAAAAATACAATGTAAATAGTGCTTACAACTAATAGAATGATTAAATAGTAACTTTTAGAAACTAAATCTATAAAACTGATTTGCTGATTTATTAGGGCAAGTAGTATTAAAACCTGCGCACCATAAGGAATAAACCCCTGAGTTATACAACTGAAAATATCTAATAAAGATGTTATTCTAATTTTGTTTAGATTAAATCGTTCGGAAATCTGTCTTGCAATTGGTCCACAAATCAGTAATGCAATGGTATTATTTGCAACAGCCATGTTAATGAAAATGATCATTGAGATTATTGATGAAACTGCTACCCATGGTTTTTTACTTTTTGAAATAAGTGATAAAACATTTTCAAACCCTTTGTTTTTCTCGATTAGAAACGATAATCCACCAATTAACAATGAAAGTAACGAAATTTCGAAGGTAGATTGCATTCCATCGAATGTTAATTTAGAAATCGACAAAAAGGACAAGTTTTGAAAAAATGCAATGATTATAGCCAATAAACAACTAACTGTTAATACAACTAATACGTGTAAACGACATAGTGCCAATACTACAATGGCAATGTAAGGAACTAAAACAACAGCTGTTTTATTGCTTTTGTGGATAATACTTGAAGTGAATTCGGGTTGATTGAAATAAATAAAAACACACGTAATCAGTGCAGCAGTAACTGCTATTAGTCCGTTTGCTTTAAACTTATCAATCATTTTTACGCCCATAGTTTGCGTTGCCGCAATAGTAGTGTCTGATATTATAGATAGATTATCACCAAACATTGCACCGCCCAACAAACTGCTCGAAAGTAAAATTAAAGCATCGGTGTTACCGCTTGATAAACCTGGCAAAAGTGGTGCTAAGGTAACAATTGTACCAACTGATGTTCCTAAAGCAAAAGATATTAAACAGGATATTACAAAAAAAGCAATGAATAATACCTGCGGAGTAATATGGTTTAAAATTAAAGCAACCAAATAATCTACACTGCCAATTTCTTTTGTGATAAAACTAAAAGATCCGGACAAGAAAAATATAAAACACATGGTTAATATTTGATTATTGCCGGCACCTTTTAAAAATAAGTCGATATTTTTATTAATTGATCCTTTAAAGTAGATTATCGCAAATGCTACTGCGCCAAAAGCAATAATAACGGGCGATAATGCGTAAAAGTCGTTATAATAAATTCCTAAGCTTAAATATATTCCGAAAAATAAAAATAATGGCAGGAAATTCTTTAAAATTTTCATTAAAAAAGTTTTTTTACAGAACAAATATAGTGTTTTTGTTTTGTTTGAAACTTTTATAGTTCAACCTTATGTTATTAAAGTTCGGTAGGATCTTTAAACTCGTATTTTTTATGATTTCTCCACGAAGCGCCAATTCCTGCCTGAATTTTATGCGGAGTATTCTCTAAACTTGTTCCACCGAAAGCATCAATCTGTAAATTTTGATGAATTTTATAGGTCAATCCACCTTTTAAAGAAGCTTCATTCATAAACGGAACCGTAATGTTGTTGTATTTACGATCGATAATTCCCTGATGTTCGCCAAAAATGCTCCATCTGTCGCTTAAACCTAACGATGCTGTTACAATATAGCTAATGTTTCTAAATTCATCTTCGGTAACATTTTCGCCAATAAAGTTATAGGTAAGGCTGAAACGTTTGCTTAAATGTTGTTGGGCAATAAGCATGGTTTTTAAGCCAATTTCGGGTAATTCTGGGTAATAAATATTGTGTTTAAAATTAAATTGTCCGCCTGCGTAAATCGATATTGCCGGAATTAATCTTCCCCATTTAAAACGCTGGTTTGCTTTCCAGCTGTAAACATTTCGTTTTTCAACGTAATATTTGTAATGATCGTAAACTAAAAATTTTGCACCAAAGTTTAACTGACGAAAGCCGCTGTTGCTTACATCAAAATTATAATCGGTTTGGTTATAACTGCTAAAATATAAATCGGCAATAAATTCTAAATTTTCAAGCATATCACCGTATCTCAACTGCAAATTAAAATTATTATAAGTATTTACTTTTTCGGTATGAAATTCATCGTTCTGATAGGTATATCCACCTTCAATCTGAAAAATTCCTTTACTAACGCTGTACGCGCCCATAGAAGAACTCGGACGATTGGTGTTAATGTCTTTTGTGTATTGTGCCTTTGCAGAGATCGATCCTAACAAAACAATAGCTATAAAAATGTACTTTTTCATTTTACTTTTTTAGTGATAATTAAATGATTGTGCCCATATAAATTTGGAAATTCATCAACAGTAAAGTATCGTTTTAAATTTTCGACAAACTTTTTGTTTCGTACTTTGTGCACATCACTTAAAATAAAGGTATTAAAAATTATGCTGCCGTTCAAATCTAAAACATGGTAAACCGATTTGATGAACTCGGTCTGAAAAACAAAATCGGGAATAGTTACATCGTTAAAAAGATCAACAATAATAAGGTTGTAACGCTCTTTGGTGTATTTTAAAAAAATGTTGGCATCGTTATTTACAATTTCCAATTTGCTGTTTGGAATGATATCGAATTCCTTTAATGCAATTTCAATAATCATTGGATCAATCTCAACAGCCGTAATATTTGCGTTCGATTTAAAATTTCTACGTAACTGTTTAACCACATCGCCACCGCCCAAACCTAAAATCAAAATCGATGTATCTTCACTACAAAAATCAGTGGTAACCAATTTTAAACCTTTCTGCAAAACCTTTCCCAGATTTCCGTACGAATAGTTGGTGTTTTTGGTATCCAGAATTTTTTTTCCGTTCAGCCAGTTAATTTCCAAAACACCGTTGTAGGTAGATTGGTAGGTGCGTTCGGGAATTACGTTTAAATAACTAAAATACTTTTTTAAAATACTCATTTATGGATTGTACTTTTTAAAACTTCCGTCGTTGTAAAAAATAACGATACAGTCAATTTCTTTAGATTGAAAAGATAAAATGTTTTTTGGATTCTCTGTTATATTTTGACTGATATTTTTAGGTTCGATTTCTTCTATTTCGTTTTCAGATTGATCCTCATTTTCGATCTCATTTACCGTTTCAACTTCCAGAATTTCATTTAAAACAGGTGTTTCAATTTGATCTTTTTCGATTGATTTTGGATCATTTTCCGTTATCAAAAAAGGCTCTTTTTCGTAAATCAACCATTCTAAATTTAGGGTAGGAAAGGTGGTATGCAACTTCATAATAAACTCTAAACTCGGTTTATTTCGCTCCGAGATTAAGTGCGAAATAGTTGCTTTTGGAACCATAATTTTGTCTGCCAGTTCGGTTGTGCTTAAACCAAAATGATGCATTATTTTTTGTAGTTGTTTACTGAATTTCATAAGAAAATGTGGTTTTTTTGTTAAAAAATATGCTTTACAAATGTAAACAAAAGTGTTTTTACAAATGTAAACTAAATTATTTTACATTTGTAAATTCAATTATAGGTATTTAAGTAAAAGTTTACATTAATTTATTTAACGTGTTGATTTTAAGCTTTTAAATACATGGAAATTAAGTTTTGTTAAATGATAAAATTAACATTTGTTTACAAAAATAAACAGCTGTGTAAGAATGGATTTATTAGAGAATGATAGTATATTTGGAAAAAATAAAAACAGTCATGCAATTTTTAAAGCAACAAGAAATTAACGAGCGTTATATAACAAATTTTAGGTTAGAAAGTTTTTTAGAAAATCTAGATGAGGATATTTTTAAAGTGGCGGTTGCAGGGAAAAGTGTGTTGCAAAAAAATATTTACCGAGTAGATTTTGGAACTGGAAATTTCAAGATTTTATTGTGGTCACAAATGCACGGAAACGAAACCACAACAACCAAATCGGTTTTTAATTTTCTTGAAAAATTGAATGAATCTAAAAATGCAGATTGGTTAAGTTTTTTCTCGTTCACTTTTCTCCCAATTTTAAATCCAGATGGTGCCGAAGCGTTCACTCGTGTGAATGCAAATAATATCGATTTAAACAGAGATTCGGTTGATCTTTCGCAACCCGAATCACAACTGCTTCGTTCGGTTTTTAATGAAGTAAAACCAAATTTGGCATTGAATATGCACGATCAACGCAGCATATTTTCTGCCGGATCAAATCCAAATCCTGCAACATTGTCTTTTTTGGCTCCGGCATTTAATGAAATGTGCGATATAAATGATGTAAGAACGTTCGCTATGCAATTAATTGCTAATATGAACGATGTTTTAAAAAATCATGCACCGGATAATATCGGCAGGTTCGACGATTCTTTCAATATAAATTGTATCGGCGATATGTTTACGCATTTAAAAGTACCGACTATTTTGTTCGAAGCCGGTTTTGCATCTAACGATTATCAACGAAAACAAGCCGAAAAACTGGTTGATATTAGCTTGGTAACTTTGTTAAATAGTATTATTTCACAAGAGTATAAAAAGTTTTCAGTCGACGATTATTTGCAAATTCCAGAAAACGAAAAAAACTTTGTCGATTTAATTATTCAGAATTTTTCTACTACAAATAGTGATTTTATTACTAAAAACGAACTTCCAATCGTATTTAAAGAAGAAATTGTTAATGGCGAACTGGTTTTAAAACCAATTATAGATTTTGATTCTGCACCAAATTATAAGTATGCCTATACGGTTTTAAACCTTAAAAAACAAACCGTTAACAATGAGAATGACCTTGCAAAAGCGCTAATTAATGTAACGATATCGTAGTTTTTTGGTAGTTAGTTGTTAATGATTTGCCAAAATCTAAAAATATTTTATGCTTTTCTATATTTTTTTTAATAATTCATTGTATTTTTGCCTTCATTAAAGATTAAAAAAAATAATTGATAAAAATTGTTATATGAGTAAGTTTCGATTAGATGAAATAGATCACCAGATCTTAGATATGTTGATTGACAATACTAGGGTGCCTTTTACAGATATCGCAAAGAAGCTGTTAATATCGGCAGGTACAGTACACGTTCGTGTTAAAAAAATGGAAGATGCAGGAATTATACAAGGTTCTTCGTTAACGTTAGATTATGAAAAATTAGGATATTCATTTATTGCTTATGTGGGAATTTTCTTACATAACACATCGCAAACAAAATTTGTTTTAGAGCGTATAAACGACATTCCTTTTGTTACCGTTGCTCACGTTACAACAGGTAAATTTAACGTTTTCTGTAAAATTCGTGCAAAAAATACACGTCACGCAAAAGAAGTTATTTTTATGATTGACGATATTGAAGGAGTTTATAGAACAGAATCTATGATTTCGTTAGAAGAAAGCATTAACGACAAAAAACGTTTAATGCACACTATTTTTAAAGATATGTAATTAAAATATATTGTATTTTTGAACTGCTCATTCACAAAAATGAGCAGTTTTTTTATGGATTCATTTACCCAAATTGTTTTAGGAGTAACCGTTGCGCATGTTGCTTTAAATAAAAGTGTTAGTACAAGAAAAATAGTTTTGCTTGGTGCAGTTGTTGCCACTTTGCCCGATTTGGATATTTATATTGCAAAGATTTTTAACGATCCGCTAACCGAAATTGAAATTCATCGGGGGTTTTCTCATTCCATTTTGTTCTTTTTACTGTTGAGCGTTGCAATTACCTATCTGCTAAAAAACGCTTTTAATGAAACTACAAAAAAGCAACTGTTTATAACTACATTCCTTATTCTGTTAACGCATTCTCTGTTAGATATTTTTACCACTTGGGGTACGCAACTTTTTTGGCCATTTCCAGAAAAAATAGCATTAAAATTAATATTTGTTGTCGATTTATTTTATACTATTCCGCTTTTAATGGGTGTTGTTTTAGGATTAATGAACAAACGAAAAACATTCACTTATGCCGGATTGATTTTAAGTTCTCTATATTTAATTTGGGGATTGATCACTCAACAAGTGGTAAAAAGTAGAGTAGAAGATCAGTTTTTAAATCAATATTCTTCAAAAAATATCAAAACAACGGTGAAACCTACTTTTTCAAACAGTTTTTTATGGAATGTAATTGTTCAGGATGTTGATGGATTTTATATTTCAGATTATTCTATTTTCGATTCAAAACAAATGACTTTTCAATATTTTCCTCAAAACAAAAAGTTAATCGATCATTTAAATGATGATAATATCAATCGATTAAAAGAAATATCCGAAAATCAATACATCATTTCAGAAAATGAAAACGGATTGGTTTTTAATGATTTACGTTTTGGATTGCTTAAAAATACCGATGATGATGTGCAGTTTGCTTTTTCATATCAGTTGATTCCGACAGAAAATGGATACAGTGTAAAGGAACTCCCAAAAGATAAACGTGACGGAATGCAGCTTTTAAAAAATATTTGGTATCGAATTTTTAATATATGAAGTATTACTTTTTGAAAGTTTAATCTGTGTAAATTTGTGAAATCTGTGGTTTAAAATCACGAAGTAGATAAAAATTTGAAAAAAATATAAAATGAAAATAATTATATCGCCGGCAAAATCGTTAGATTTCGAAACAGAATTGCCTGTTACAATACATACAAAACCAGCTTTTATCAAACAAAGTAAGGAAATACATAAGGTTTTAAAAACATTAAAGCCTGCAGATTTAAGTAATTTAATGTCGATTTCTGATAATTTGGCAGATTTAAACTGGCAGCGTAACAAAGCTCGAAAATACAAACTAACCGAATTGAATAATGCGGTTCGCCAAGCAGTTTTTGCTTTTAATGGAGATGTTTACACGGGCTTGAATGCTTACACGTTAAGTGAAAAAGAAATTAATTATTTGCAAAATAACTTAAACATACTTTCGGGTTTATACGGTTTGTTAAAACCTTTAGATGCTATTGAACCTTACCGATTAGAAATGGGTATAAAACTACCAATTGCCGATAAAAAAGATTTATACGATTTTTGGAAAGATACAGTTACAACAGCTTTAAATAAAGGTTATAAAAAAGGAGATGTTTTGGTGAATTTAGCCAGCAACGAATATTTTGGAGCAGTTGATAAAAAAACACTAAAAGCAAAGGTTATTACTCCTGAATTTAAAGATTACAAAGACGGAAAACTAAAAATGATTAGTTTTTTTGCTAAAAAAGCTCGTGGGTTGATGGTTCGCTACATGGCAGAAAATAATATTACTAACGTAGAAGATATTAAACAGTTTAATGTAGAAGGTTATGGTTTTGATGCTAATTTATCAACCGATACCAAATGGGTTTTTACGAGATAACTATTAAAACATTTTGATTTATAGATTAGTTTTAGGAATTTTGGCAAACTAAGAAAAAAGACCATGTCAGCAACACATTATATTAGCAACAATACGTTGAGTTTAGAAGAGCTAAACACCATTATCGAAGAAAATCATACCTTGGCTTTATCAGAAGAAGCCATTGCAAACATTAATAAATGCCGTGAATATTTAGATAATAAAATGCAGACCGAAACCAATCCTATTTATGGAATCAACACCGGTTTTGGATCATTATACAACATTAAAATTTCAAACGAAGATCTAACAACTTTACAAGAAAATCTAATGAAATCGCACGCTTGCGGTACAGGTGACGAAGTTCCTCACAGCATTGTAAAAATAATGTTGCTGTTAAAGATAAAATCATTGTGTTACGGTAATTCTGGAGTACAATTGGTAACGGTTGAACGTTTAATCGATTTCTACAACAATAATATTTTACCGGTTGTTTATACGCAAGGTTCGTTAGGTGCATCGGGCGATTTATCTCCGTTGGCACATTTGTGTTTGCCTTTAATTGGCGAAGGCGAAGTTTTTATGAACGGAAACCGAATCTCTGCAAAACAAATGTTGGCCGAAAAAGGTTGGGAAACAATCACGTTAAAATCTAAAGAAGGTTTGGCGTTGTTGAATGGTACACAGTTTATGAGTTCGTACGGAGCTTATATCTTATTAAAGACTTCAAAACTATCACAATTGGCAGATGTGATCGGAGCTGTTTCTTTAGAAGGTTTCGATGGCAGAATCGATCCTTTCAACAATTTAATCCACATTGTACGTCCACACAAAGGTCAGGTAAATACGGCTGTTTATATTTCCGAAATTTTAGAAGGATCAGAATTGATCAAACAACCTAAAAAACACGTTCAGGATCCGTATTCGTTCCGCTGTATTCCGCAGGTTCACGGTGCTTCAAAAGATGCTATTGAATATGTAGAAAAGGTTTTTAAAACCGAAATTAATTCGGTAACCGATAATCCGAATATTTTTGTTGATGAAGATTTAATTGTTTCAGGCGGAAATTTCCACGGACAACCATTGGCCTTGGCATTAGATTTTTTGGGAATTGCCTTGGCAGAATTAGGAAGCATTTCTGAACGCAGAACCTATCAGTTAATATCGGGCTTGCGTAATTTGCCTCCGTTTTTGGTAAATAATCCGGGATTGAATTCAGGTTTCATGATTCCGCAATACACCGCAGCAAGTATCGTTAGCCAGAACAAACAATTGGCAACTCCGGCAAGTATCGATAGTATTGTATCAAGTAACGGACAAGAAGATCATGTGAGTATGGGTGCCAATGCAGCTACAAAAACACTGAAAATTGTTGAAAATTTAGAACGAATTCTTGCGATTGAACTGTTTAACGCAGCGCAGGCTTTAGAATTCCGCCGACCAGGAAAATCGAGCAATTTTATAGAAAACTTTATAAGCGATTACAGAAAAGTTGTTCCAACGGTAGCAGAAGACCGTATTTTACATTACGATATTCAAAACAGTATTCAGTTTTTAAGCAATTATAAATTCAGTTAATTATACAAAATGCACTTTTAGTTATACAAAAGTGCATTTTTCTTTTGTGAAAATAGTTATATTTGCCTGATATTTCAGCAACAAAAAAAGTTTTGACATCAGCAAATAAATTAAAAATTTTAAACGATCCTATTTATGGCTTCATAACCATACCTGCAACATTGTTGTACGATTTAATTCAGCATCCGTATTTTCAGCGTTTGCGCAGAATTAAGCAAATGGGATTGTCTTCTTTAGTTTATCCGGGTGCCGAACATACACGTTTTCATCACGCTTTGGGCTGTATGCACATGATGCAGAAAGCCGTGCAGGTGTTGCGTTTTAAGAATGTAGAAATATCAAAAGAAGAAGAAGAGGCACTTTACATTGCCATTTTATTGCACGATATTGGTCACGGACCTTTTTCGCACGCAATGGAACACAGCATTGTAGAAAATATTCATCACGAGGAAATTTCGTTGCTTTTTATGGAAGCTTTGAATGAAGAATTTGAAGGAAAACTTTCATTGGCAATCGAGATTTTTAAAGGAAATTATCCGCGTAAATTTTTAATCCAGTTAATATCTTCACAAATGGATATGGATCGAATGGATTATTTAAAGCGCGATAGTTTTTACAGTGGTGTTGCCGAAGGAAACATTAATTCCGAGCGATTGATCCAGATGATCAATGTTCATAACGATGTTTTGGTTGTTGAGGAAAAAGGAATATATTTTTGGTAGCACGCCGTTTAATGTATTGGCAGTGCTATTTGCATAAAACAAGCGTTGGTGCAGAATTGTTATTGTCTAAAATATTAAAACGCGCCAAGCAGTTAACCTTGCAAGGAGTAGATTTACCAGCGAGCAATGCACTGAAATTTTTCTTGGAGAACAATGTTCTAAAAGCTGATTTTAATAAAGAAGTTTTAAACAATTTTGCCTTGTTAGATGATGCCGATATTTATACCGCATTAAAAAACTGGCAGTTTCATACCGATAAGGTTTTGTCGTATTTAAGCAGTGCCAATGTAAACAGAAAATTGTTTCATGTGCAATTGGTTTCTAAAGATGATTTGGTCTCAAAATTAAGTTATTACCAAAGTTTATGTAAAGATAAACTTGAAATAACTGATGAGTTGGATTATTTTGTTTTTGGCGATAAATTAAAAAATCAGGCATACGATTTAAAAGCAGATCCAATTCGTATTTTTACAAAGAACAAAGAAATTATCGATGTGTTAGAAGCATCAGATCAATACAATTTAAAGGCTTTGTCAGAGCCTGTTTATAAATACTTTATATGCTATCCAAAAAGCATTCATAAAGTTGGTTAAAAATTAATATTTTTGTATTCAATGAAGATTACAGCAGAACAAATTGCCGAAGTTTTAAACGGAAATATTGTGGGCGATTCTACGGTTGAGGTTTTTAAGTTAGCCAAGATCGAAGAAGGCGAAGAAGGTTCTATTACCTTTTTGTCAAACTCAAAATACAACCATTTTTTATACACAACCAAGGCATCAATTGTAATTGTTAATAAAGATTTTCAACCGTTGCACGATGTAAAAGCAACTATGATTCAGGTTGATGATTCTTATAAAGCATTTACAAAAATATTAGAATACGCCAATCAAATCAAATTAATGAAATCGGGTATCGAACAACCATCGGTGATTTCTGAAGGTGCAGAATACGGTACCGATTTGTATTTGGGAAGTTTCTGTTACATAGGTAAAAACACAAAAATTGGGAACAATGTAAAAATTTATCCGAATTCTTTTGTGGGCGATAATGTAACAATTGGCGATAATACGATTCTTTTTGCCGGTGCACGAATTTATTCTGAAACAGTAATCGGTAAAAATTGCGTGATTCATTCAGGAACAATTGTAGGTTCAGACGGATTTGGATTTGCCCCAAATACAGATGGTACCTACTCTAAAATTCCGCAGATTGGAAACGTTATTATTGAAGACGATGTTGAAATTGGTTCATGTACAACTATTGATCGTGCTACATTAGGATCAACAATCATAAGAAAAGGTGTAAAGTTGGATAATCAAATTCAAATTGCACATAATGTAGAAGTAGGCGAAAATACCGTAATTGCTTCGCAAACTGGTGTTGCTGGCTCTGCCAAAATAGGTAAAAACTGCGTTATTGGCGGGCAGGTTGGTATTGTAGGTCATATCGTTATTGGCGATAATGTGCGTATTCAAGCGCAATCCGGTGTTGGTAAAAGCGTTAAAGACGGTGAAATTATCCAAGGTTCACCGGCAATGACATACAACGATTTTTCAAAATCTTACGTGTATTTTAAAAAATTGCCAAATATTGTTAAAGAAATCGATCAGTTAAAAAAATCAAATAACGAAATATAAGTTAAAAATAGTTATGGTTAAACAGAAAACCATCGCCCAAGAAGTAACAATTAACGGAGTAGGTTTGCATACAGGTCAACAAGTTGTTATGACTTTAAAACCTGCGCCTGTAAATAATGGCTTTACTTTTGTGCGAGTAGATTTACCGGGAAATCCTGTTATTGAAGCAGATGCTAACTATGTTGTTTCTACAGAGCGTGGAACAAATTTAGAGCATAAAGGTGTACAGTTACATACTACAGAGCATGTTTTGGCTGCTTTTGTTGGTAGTGATTTAGATAATGTTATTATTGAACTAAATGCTTCAGAACCACCGATTATGGATGGTTCATCTAAATTTTTTGTTCAAGCTGTTGAAAAAGCCGGAATTGTAGAGCAAGATGCAGAACGTAACGAATACATTGTTAAAGAAGTAATCTCGTACGTTGATGAAAGAACAGGCAGCGAAATTATCGTGATGCCTGCAGATGAGTATCAAATTACAACAATGGTAGATTTTGGCACTAAGGTTTTAGGCACGCAAAACGCTACGTTGAAAAACATGAGCGATTTTAAAAAGGATATTTCTGAAGCAAGAACTTTTAGCTTTTTGCACGAAATAGAAACTTTATTGGCGCACGGATTAATTAAAGGTGGCGATTTAAACAATGCTATTGTTTATGTTGATAAAGAAATATCAGACGAAACATTACAACGTTTAAAAGTTGCTTTTGGTAAAGATGATATTGCTGTTAAACCAAACGGAGTTCTTGATAATTTAACGTTACATTATCCAAATGAAGCAGCTCGACACAAATTGTTAGACGTTGTTGGTGATTTAGCATTGATAGGAACACGTATCCGTGGAAAAGTGATCGCAAACAAACCGGGACATTTTGTAAACACACAATTTGCTAAAAAAATGTCGAAAATCATCAAAGCAGAACGTAGAAATCAAGTTCCTGTTTTTGATCTTACCAAAGAACCGTTAATGGACATCACTAAAATTATGGCAATGTTGCCACATAGATTTCCTATGCTTTTGGTTGATCGTATTTTAGAATTGTCTGATTCTCATGTGGTAGGTATGAAAAATGTTACCATGAACGAAGAGTTTTTTCAAGGACATTTTCCAGGTGCACCAGTAATGCCCGGCGTTTTAATTATTGAGGCAATGGCGCAAACAGGCGGTATTTTAGCGTTGAGCACAGTTCCTGATCCTGAAAATTATCTAACGTATTTCATGAAAATTGATAACGTACGTTTTAAACAACAGGTTTTACCGGGCGACACATTGATCTTTAAGTTAGATTTGATTACTCCAATTCGCAGAGGAATCTGTCACATGCAGGCTGTTGCTTATGCAAACGGTAAAATTGCTACCGAAGCAGAATTAATGGCACAAATAGTAAAAGCAAAATAGTAAATAAATAATTAAGTTAGAATGAATCAACCATTAGCATACGTTCATCCAGGAGCAAAAATTGCTAAAAATGTGGTAATTGAGCCTTTTACAACTATTCACAACAATGTTGAAATAGGTGAAGGTACTTGGATAGGGTCAAACGTTACCATCATGGAAGGAGCACGAATCGGAAAAAATTGTCGTATTTTTCCCGGCGCAGTTATTTCTGCCGAACCACAAGATTTAAAGTTCGATGGCGAGGAAACAACTGTTGAAATTGGCGATAATACAACAATTAGAGAGTGTGTTACCATTAACAGAGGTACAAAAGACAGATACCGCACGGCTATTGGTAAAAATTGTTTAATACAGGCTTACAGCCACATTGCGCACGATTGTATTGTGGGTGATAACTGTATCTTTTCAAACTCAAGCACATTGGCAGGTCACGTAACAGTTGGTGATTATGTTGTTTTGGCAGGTATGGTTGCGGTGCATCAGTTCTGTACAATCGGATCGCATTCGTTTGTAACAGGCGGTACGCTTGTTCGTAAAGATGTTCCTCCGTACATTAAAGCTGCACGTGAGCCAATTTCTTACGTAGGAATTAATTCTGTAGGTTTGAGAAGAAGAGGAATCGATTCAGAAAAAATTAAAGAAATACAGAATATTTACCGCGTATTGTATCAAAAGAATTACAACAATTCACAGGCAATAGAAATTTTAGAAACAGAGATGGAAGCAACTCCTGAACGTGACGAAATTATTCAGTTTGTGCGTAATTCAACGCGTGGTATCATGAAAGGTTATACCGGAATTTATTAATAAATAAAAAAATAAAAACATAATTTATGGCAAGTACATCAGACATTAGAAACGGTTTATGTATTAAATTTAATAACGATATTTATAAAATTGTAGAGTTTTTACACGTAAAACCAGGTAAAGGTCCTGCGTTTGTAAGAACAAAATTAAAAAGTGTAACTTCTGGTAAAACATTAGACAATACTTTTTCGGCAGGTCATAAAATCGATGTAGTTCGTGTAGAAACTCATACTTTTCAGTATTTGTACAACGAAGGAAACGATTACCATTTTATGAATAACGAAACTTTTGAGCAAATTACATTAGAAAAAAATATTTTAGATGCTCCGGAATTATTAAAAGAAGGAACAAATGTAATGGTTCAGATTAATGCAGAAACTGAATCTCCTTTATCTGTAGATATGCCTGCGTCTATCGTTTTAGAAGTAACTTATACAGAGCCGGGTGTAAAAGGTAATACGGCAACAAACGCTACAAAACCTGCTACGGTAGAAACCGGTGCGCAAGTTAACGTGCCTTTGTTTATTAACGAAGGCGATAAAATTAAAATTGATACAGCTTCAGGAAGTTATATCGAACGTATTAAAGAATAATTTGTAAATGAGATTTCCTAAAACGTATCATTTAGAAAATATAGCAGAAATAATTGGGTGTTCCTTTGTAGGGGCTCCCGATTTTCCTGTTTTAGGAATGAACGAAATTCATGTGGTGCAACCCGGTGAAATCGTTTTTGTAGATCACCCGAAATATTACGATAAAGCATTAAATTCAAACGCAACCATCATTTTAATTAATAAAGATGTTGAATGCCCTGAAGGAAAAGCTTTGTTGATTTCTGATGATCCTTTTCGCGATTTCAATAAACTGTCAGTTTATTTTCGTCCGTTTCAAGCTTCATCAAATGCAATAGCAGAAACTGCTCAGATAGGCGGGGGAACAATCATTCAGCCGAATGTTTTTGTTGGCAACCACGTTAAAATCGGTAAAAACTGTATCATTCATGCAAATGTTGTTTTGAACGATCATACCGTAATAGGTGATAATGTAGTTATTCACGCAGGAACGGTTTTAGGTGCCGATGCTTTTTACTATAAAAAAAGAGCTGATTTTTTTGATCCATTGATTTCTTGTGGTTCCGTTGTGATTGAAGACGATGTTACGCTTGGAGCTTTATGTACGATTGATCGAGGAGTAACAGGAGAAACCCGCATTAAAAAAGGAGCTAAAATTGATAATCAAGTGCACATTGGTCACGATACCGTTATTGGCGAAATGTGCTTAATTGCGGCACAATGTGGTATTGCAGGTTGTGTGGTTATAGAAAATCACGTAACTTTATGGGGACAAGTTGGTACAACAAGCGGTATAACCATAGGCGAAAAAGCTGTAATTATGGCAAAATCGGGCGTTTCTAAAAGTCTTGCAGGTAATAAAATTTATTTTGGAGCACCGGCAGAAGAAGCACGCGAATATTACAAGCACGTTGCAAAAGTTAAAAATTTAGTAAAGTAGGTAACAATGGAAAGTGCGTTAGAAATAGTCAGAAATTTTTACGAATCAGCAGGTATCTTAAACAAAACCTATTGTTTAGAGGTTTTTCATGAAGATATTCAGCTGGAATGGCACAGTTCTAAAGGACATTTATTTTTAGAACATACCGATCTTTTGGCACTTTCTAAAGATTTAAAGCATTCGTATTTTGATCTGCGCGCACAAATCCATGATATAATGAGTGACGACGATAAAGTAATGATTCGCTACACTTACTACGTTAGAACATTTGAAAATCCTGAAGAAGAACTTGTTTTAGCTACCTTTTTTGTAGTTTGGCAAGTTAAAGACGGCAAGCTTTTTAAAGGCGTTCAAATGAGCCAACTTTCAAATTAATAAAAAATTAAAGTAAAAAATTTTAATATTATTCATTAACCCTTATTTTTGTAAAATAATTCAAAAAACGATAATTGTAAAAAATCATGAGTGTATTAGTAAACAAAGATTCTAAAATAATAGTTCAAGGATTTACAGGAAGCGAAGGAACATTCCACGCCTCTCAAATGATTGAATACGGTACAAACGTTGTAGGTGGTGTTACTCCTGGTAAAGGCGGAACTATGCATTTAGATCGTCCTGTATTTAATACAGTAAAAGATGCTGTTGAAAAAGCAGGTGCAGATACATCAATCATTTTCGTACCGCCGGCATTCGCTGCAGATGCGATTATGGAAGCTGCCGAAGCAGGTATTAAAGTAATTATCTGTATTACAGAAGGTATTCCGGTTGCAGAAATGGTTACTGCATACAACTATGTAAAAAACAAAGGAAATTGTCGTTTAGTTGGTCCTAACTGTCCTGGTGTAATTACTCCGGGTGAAGCTAAAGTTGGTATCATGCCAGGTTTCGTTTTCAAAAAAG
>CAMLFV010000010.1 GCA_946479395.1 uncultured Flavobacterium sp.
TGACCAGCGAACTTTTCACTCCGGCAACATATTCTTCCACATTATCCTGAATTGGTTGACTGAAACCAAAAGTGATACCGGGATAATGGTTTAGTTTGGTTCTAAGTTCCTGAATAATATCTTCTTTTGAAACCTTTCGTTTCCAATCTACCGCGTCCTTCAATTGAATGTTGAATTCTATGTTGAAAAATCCTGTTGGATCGGTACCATCGTTCGGTCTGCCGGTTTGTGTCAATATAAAATCAATTTCCTCACAATCTTTCTGCATCAGTTGCTTCATTTCCTTTGTAAGTCGGGTTGATTCTTTTAAATTCACGCTATTCGGCAATGTGGCACGAATGTAAATTGCTCCTTCGTTCAACTTCGGTAAAAACTCCGATCCGTAATTCATAAACTTAAACATACAAATTCCCAAGATCGCCAAAAAGATAATAATGGTTGCTTTTTTGAATTTGAACGCCGTTGCATAAAGTCCGAAAATGGTTTTTTGGAAGAACCTTGTGATAAAATTTTCTTTCTCTTCAATGTTTTTTGTAAACAGCAACTTACACATTGCCGGCACATAGGTTAAGCTTAAAATCAACGAACCTAACAGCGCGTAACCCAATGTAAACGCCAGCGGAGTAAACATTTTACCTTCTACTTTCTGGAATGAGAAAATTGGAAGCAGTGCCACAATTAAAATGATCAGTGCAAAAAAGATGTACGATGCCACGCTTCCCGCACTTTTTTTAATGATTCCCATTTTGCTCATTTTTGCAAAACGTTCAGCATCCACTTTGTGCGACATGGTGGCGAGGGCAACGAATACGGTTTCAACGATTACGAGGGTTCCTTCGAGCAACAGTCCAAAATCGAGCGAGCCCATGGAGATGAGGTTGGCGGGCAATCCTTGTATCTTAAGCATGATGATTGCAAACAGAAACGACAGCGGAATTACCGATGCTACAATAACGGTTGATTTCCAATTGTAAAGGAAGATAAAAACGATTAACGATACCAAAAGCACGCCTTCAACCAGATTTTTTGATACGGTTTTTACGGTATTGTCAACTAATTTTGTACGATCTACCACGGTTTCAATTTTTACATTGTCGGGTAGGGTACGTTCGTTTAATTCGGTAATTTTTTCTTTTAGATTATCAATCACTTCCGACGGATTTTCTCCACGCAACATAATCACGATTCCTTCAACCAAATCATCGTGTTCGTTGTATCCAACTTGTCCCAATCGGGGTTTGTGCGATACCACCACATCGGCAACATTTTTAATCAACACAGGAGTTGATCCGTTCAATTTAATGGTAATGTTTCCAATGTCTTCAATCTTATCCAACAAACCTACACCGCGCACCACGTACGCCTGATTTCCCTGTTCAATAACATCGCCGCCAACGTTCACGTTCGATTTTGAAACCGCTTCGTAAACATCTAACGGCGACAAATCAAAATTCTTCAATTCGGTAGGGTTGATCTTAATCTCGTAAGTTTTTTCTTCGCCACCAAAACTCACTACATCGGCAACACCCGAAACCGAAAGCAGTTCCCGTTCTATCACCCAATCCTGAATAGCGGTGACTTCCTTCAACGGTAAATCGCTTTTAATCACATATCGGAAAATCTCGCCTGTAGCACCAGACGGCGGTTCAATTTCTGCATCGGCACCTTCGGGCAAATCAACTCCGGCAAGTTTGTTCGATACATATTGTTGTGCGTAAAAATCATCGGCTCCGTCTTCAAACTGAACGGTAACAACCGAAAGTCCGAAAAGCGAGATAGACCGAATATTTGATTTATGCGGAATGCTGTTCATTACCTTTGAAATAGGCAGTGTAACCAGTTTTTCCATTTCTTCGGCACTACGTCCCGGCCATTGCGTAATAATTCGGGCACGCGTGTTTGTAACATCCGGAAATGCTTCAATAGGCGTGTGTTTTAAGGCGTAAATTCCCCCGAAAAGCAACGCCAGTACGCCAAAAAGCACAAAAGTGGTGTTTCGCAGGGAAAAGGTTACAATGTTCTGTACAAATTTTTGCATGAATGCTATTGGTTTATTTGTTCAAAAATGATGAGTGCGTTGGTGGTAATAACTTTTTCGTCAGTGGCAAATTTTTCGTTTACAAACGTATATTCTTCGTTACTGCCCACGGGATTTATCTGTCGAACGCTCATTAAGCAGTTGTTTTTGTAAACCACCACATATTCTTTGTTGTTGCTAAAAACCTTGGCTGCATTAGGTATGGCAAACGCACTGCCTTGCGTGTTGTTTTTATCGATAATAATATCGGCACTTAAACCGGGCATCAGGTTTAAATCTTGATTTTCCAGCACAACCCGAGCTTTAATTACGTGTTCGTTATCATCGAAAACATTGTAGATCTTATCAATTTTTCCGGGATAAACCTTGTCCGGATAAGCAACTGTTCTAACCTTCACCACATCGTTTTTTTGAATGAATTTTAAATTGTTCGCGTAAATGTTTACCATTACCCAAACTTCTTTTAGGTTCGAGATAGAAAAAAGCGCATCAGCATCATCGTCTGTAATTGACTGACCAGTGCTCATATTTTTTTGAACGATATACCCGTTTTTTGGTGCCAGAATTTGGAAGTATCCGTTTCCTGTAGATCGGAACATTTTTAAAGATGCATTGATTTTATCTGCTTCGATTCTTGCTGCACTTAAAGCAAATTCTATTTCCGAAACTTCGGGTTGCGATGCCATTCCGTCGTTCAATAATTCCTGTTTGCTTTGCAGTTGTTTTTTGTAAAGCGCAATTTGATTTTCTTGATACCTTTTCTGTTGCACCAGATCTTGAATTTCGTTTGACTTTACTACACCCAAAACCTGACCTTGTTTTACGTAGTCGCCCAATTCAAAATGTACTTTTTCAATGATTCCCTGCAACAGACTTTTAAAGGCAACCAAATCGTTTTCGTTGTATTCTATTTTGCCCGATAACGCCAGTTGTTCGCTTATTGGTTGTTCGGTAACGGCTACCATTGTGGTGGTTTTTTTAAGCTGATCGCTTAAACAGAACGTTTCTTGGGTTTCAGATTGGTTTTCTGTTGTTTCGTTTTTGGGTTGGCAGGCTGTTAAAAGTAAGCCCGACAATAAAATTAGTAAGCTGTTTTTTTTCATCATGTTAAAAATCTTTGCCCGTTATGTATTGTAGTTCTTCAACGGCATGGTGGTAATTTTCCAATAATTCAAGATACGCCTGCTGTGCTTCGCGGTATGCCTGTATAAAATCGATAAATTCTATTAAGGTAATCTGTTTGTTTTGCAGGTGTTTTTTGTAGTTTTCAATCATTTGCTGCTGCTCGGTTGTATTAATAGTCGACCAATTTTTTAAAGACTGATCCATCAATACCAGCTGTTCTTGCAAAACATTAATGTTCGTTGTTAGTTCGGTTTCTAAAACTTGTTGTTGCGTTAGTTGTTGATCTATGTTGTGTTTTGCCGCCCTGATTGCACCTTTGTTGGTGTTAAAAACAGGCAGATCGATACTTACACCAACGCCTACAAAGTCGCGCATAATGTTACCGCCACGGTCGTAATTCACCTGAAAAGTAAGATCTGGCACACGTAATGCTTTTTCTAACTGTAACTGGTTTTGTGCCATATTTGTTTCGTTCAACTGACGCTGTAAACCAATATTATTATCTTTTGCCTGATCTTTTATGTTCAGCGGAATTTCTTTCGATACAAACGGAAGATCAGCAAAATGGATGTCAGAGATATCTAACGAAGCATTCTGTGTAAGCAATCGCATTTTGTTCAAACTTTCTGTTTTTTCTTTTTCCAGTTCAATTTTTTCTTTTTGCAAACCGATTAATTCTGTCTGAATACGGTAAAATTCAGCTGTTGGAATGTTTTTCAGAGCAGCTTGTCGTTCGTACTGACTGTTCATCTGTGTAAACAAATTTACTATGCTGTTTAAAAGGATTTCTTGGGTTTGAATTCTGTTTAACGAATAATAATTCTGACGGAGTTCTTTTTTCAAGCCGCGCATTAATTCTTCAAAATCTAAAACGGCACTGTTTTTCTCCAACTGTTTAATCGCGACTCTTTTCTTGCGTTTGCCTGCGGTTTCTACCAATTGTTCCAACTCTATGGAGATTTGCTGGTTGTTGCCGTAATTTCCAAACAAAAAAGGTTGTTCTTCAATCTGATAGGTTTTCCACAAATTCACTTCCGAAATACTTAAGGTAGGATTTGGCCACAGTTTTTCCTGCACAATTTCGGCATTGGCTTTGGCAATGTTGTATTTGCCGGCAATTAAAACGTAGTTCTTTTCTAAAAACTGTTGTTCAAGATCGGAAACAGTATAGGTTTGGGCTTTCACAAAAGTGGTAAACCCTATTAAAATTATAGACAGATATATTCTTCTCACTTCTACATACTTTTAGCGGTTCAAAAGTAGAAAGTGAAGATTAAGACAGATTGCGTTTAAAATTAGAATTGGATTAAAAAACCAGTTTTACTGTTGTTCCTTTTGGTTGGTTTGACGATAATTGTAACTTGATATTATGAAGGTTTAAAATAATGTTTGCCATAGACAAACCAATGCCTTTACCTTGAAACTGCTGGGTATTGTGCCCGCGGTAAAAGTTTTGTTTTATCTGTTGCAGATCAATTTCGGGAATACCTATGCCCTGATCTGAAATAGACAGGCACAAACGGTTGTCTTCTTCGTAAAAGAGGATTTTTATCAGTTGGTTGTTCGAATATTTTATGGCATTACCCACCAGATTGTTCAATGCCAGTTCCAGCATTTTTTCGTTGCCTTGCACAGTTAAAAGCGCATCGTTTGTTACCTGTAAATCAACATCAATCGTGGCATTGTGGTACAAAACGGCATTTTCTATAACCTGCCAAACCACTTCATCAATACGCACAGGTTCAAACTCAAAACGTGTTTTAGCACCCGATAAAAGCATCATTTGGTCTAATGTTTCCTGTAAATCGTTGGTATATTGTTTGAGTTGATTAATAATTTTTTCGTGCTCTTCCAACGTTCGTTTTTTATTGTTGGTTACTTCTAACGTCCCAAGTAGTGCCGTAATAGGCGTGCGAAGCTCGTGCGATACATAATCGATAAAATTCTTTTGTACGGTAAAGGTCTGACCTATTTTATCAATAAAATGATTATAGGTTGTTATTAGATCTTCAATTTCGGCATACGGCTTGTTCAACGCAAGTGGCTGGTTAAAATTGTTGGTATCGCGCTCTTTAATCTGATCGATAATTTTAATAATCGGCTGATACGCGATATAACCCAAATATTGCGAAAAAAAGTAAATAAATATCAACCCACCAACCGAAACCAATATTAAAATATGAAGCAGCGATTGCATTTGGTCATTAAATTCGTTTTTAGGCTCGCGCGTAATTACCACAAAATTTCCTTGGTTGTCGTTGTAGTAAATTCCGTTGTAAAAATACTGTTCGGTAGTAAAAAAATCGTTTCTTTTTTGGCGGATACTTTCTATAAATGTCGATGAAATATTCTTATCAAAATACATATCGCCACTGAATTTATTATTCGATGCATCGTAAACCACAATGTTTTTACGCGAAATGGTTTTAAGTAACTGACTTTTAATATTCTCGTGTTCCAACGCAGGCAGTTCGTCTTGTTCCAGATAATAAACCGCTGCCAAAAGTGTTTTATTTTCCAACGATTGCAGTTCTTTCTTTTCCATTTGATTGTAAAACGAAAAATACACCGCCGTAGAAACAATCACGATGATGATGCTGAAAATTACAATGGAATATAACGATAAACGGTGCTTTAACTTCATAATTTATAGTTTAAACATGTATCCCACACCTTTTACCGTATGAATATATTTGCTGTTGTTTTGTTCTATTTTATTACGCAGGTACGAAATATAAACATCCACCACATTGGTATGGTTGTTAAAAGTAATACCCCAAACGGCGTTTAAAATTTGTACGCGGGTAACGGTTTTGTTTTCGTTTTCTACCAGATAATTCAGCAGTTTAAATTCGCGCGGAGAAAGTTCAACTTCCGATCCGTTTACAAAAACTTTGTATTGATCTAAATCGATTTCCAAATCATCATATCTTTTGATGTTCGATGTTTTTTCAGGTGCTTTTTGTTGATTTCTTCGAGTTAACGCTTTAATTCTCGACAATAATTCATCAAAATGAAAAGGTTTGGTAATATAATCGTCTGCACCGTAATCTAACGCCGAAATTTTATCCTGAACCGAATTCAAGGCACTTAACATTAAAACCGGTGTGAAAATATTTTTAAAGCGCAGGGTTTGTACCAACTGAATGCCATCGATTCCCGGCAGCATAATGTCACAAATAATCAAATCGAACCGTATGCTTAAAAAATCGTTCAAAACATCTTCTGCCGATTTACAAAGCGTAACAATGTATCCGTTCTCTTCCAACCCTTTAATTAAAAAGTCGCTAATTCTTTTATCGTCTTCAATAACCAATATCTGCATGGCAAAAGTTTTATCAAAAATACTATTAAAAATAGCAGAAAATTGTGGGTTTAAAAAAATCTAACCAATTTCTAATTTACAATTATGTTTCAATTGCACGGATAAATTGTTCGGGTTTGCGTAATTTTACGGTAATCTATGGTACAAAATATGAAGCATACGGTTTTTTATTTGTTGATTATTGCAGGATTTATCATTGGCTGCTCAAAAAAAACTGAAACCACGACTGTTAATTTGAACAAATCGTTTGGTAACCGCAACGAAATTGTTTTGGTGATCGATGACAGTTTGTGGATTGGAAAATTGGGTGACAGTATCAGACATAAATTGGCGCAGCCTGTTGCCGGCAGTACCGATACCGAGCCGCAGTTTGATTTGGTGCAGATCGATCCTAAAATATTCACCACACGTGCAAAAAATGCGCGCAACATTGTGCTGTTTTCTACCAATACCGTGCACGAATTTCTGCTGCAAAAAAGTGTAAATGCCACACCCCAGAACTATTTTTTTCTGCGTGCCCAAAATACCGCCGATTTGCTGAAACTTTTTAATACACGTGCCGATTCTATTATTTCGGTATTCAAATCGTCTGAATTAAATGAGCAAATGCATGAAGTTGTCAGAAATTCCACTCAGGATCTACACGAATTAAAAGATTATTTCGGTTGTACGCTGAAAATTCCCGATGCGTATCACTTACAGGTTAAAAACGAATTTCCTTTTTTATGGTATCAGAAAGATTTGTCGTCGGGCAGTTTAAATTTGGTTTTGTACGAATTTTCGATAGCCGAAATTGAAAACACCAGCGGATCAATCGAACAACACTTGTTACAGGCAAGAAATTACATTGGGAAAGAATTTTTACATACCGCTAAAGATTCTGGTTATATTGTTACAAAAAACACTCAAAATGTATCAATAACAAAAGAAAAACTACAAGAATTGCCTGCTTATAAAATAATTGGCAATTGGGAAACTGCCAACGATTATTTACAAGGACCGTTTGTTTGTTATGCCATTCGCGACGAATATTACAAACGATATCTTTTTATTGAAGGATACATTAACAACCCGTTTAAAAACAAGCGCGACCAGTTGTTAGAGATTGAAGCAATTATTAAAACTATAAACTTTAATGAACATTAAAATTAAAAAATTCGATGATTTAACCGTATCGGAGCTTTATAAGATATTAAACCTGCGAAACGAAGTTTTTGTGGTGGAACAAAATTGTGCTTATTTAGATACCGATGGAAAAGATCAGTTGGCACATCACGTAATGGTTTGGTACGATGAGGTTTTGGTTGCTTACGCCCGCATTTTTGCACCTGGAATTAAATACCCAACAAGCAGTATTGGTAGGGTAGTGGTGCATTTTGACTATCGCGATTTAAAATTGGGGCATTCGTTAATGGAACACACTGTAAAAGCAGTAGAAGATCTTTATAAAACCGGAGATATCACCATATCAGCACAAGCACATTTACAGGGATTGTACAACAAACATGGTTTTAAAACAATGTCCGGCGAGTATTTAGAAGACGATATTCCGCATGTGGAAATGACACGAAAAAAAGAGTTTTAAAGGCCCTTTTTTGATGATCTATTCTTAATTTAAAAGCTTTGTCAGGTCGAGCGTAGTCGAAACCTTAGTAACTTCTCGACCACGCTCGAAGTGACGGTTCATCTATATATAATATGTTTTTAGCATAAAGTCTATTAAATAATATTTATTCTGCAATCAGCTTGATGTTTTTGTGTTCGTAAATCATTTCAAGAATTATTTCAAAATAGGTTAAACCTGAACCGCTTTCAAGATCGCTGATGTTTTGCTGTATGATTTTGGTTGAAAATACTTTAGTCTGCTTTAGTTTTTCCAAATAAAATTTCATTGTAAAATCATAGCCGAATAATTCTTTATTATGATCGAAATTTGTCCAGGTAAGTTCAATCGGTTCGTTAAGAGAAGTCAATCCGAAACCACCGTAAAATAGATCATTCAATGCATCCAAGCTCTCTCCGATTTTCCAATCTTCCTTCGCCATAAATACTCGGTTTATTTCTTGATACAGACTTTTTTTATCGGATATATTGCTGCCGTTTATACAGATCTTCTTGAGCATAAAAATTTCTTTTCAACGTAAAAATAACCGAAAACTTTGTAGAAACAAAAAGAGCGGAGTAATTTCCGCTCTTTTAAAAATAATAATATGATTTTCTATTTCTTTACTAATTTCTGTACAAGACCTTCTTTGGTTTTAACAATGTAAATTCCTGCCGGATATGTATCAACATTTAATGTTTGTACATTTTTACCTTGAAACATCTGGCGACCATTCATATCGTAAACCGTAACATCAGCAGCTCTGTTAAAATAAACCGTCCCGCCGTTGCTTGGGTTAGGAAAAACATTAAAGGTTTTAACTTCTATTGGCTCAAATTCATCGTTAGAAAGTTTGCCTGCATTCACTTCATAAATAGTCAGCGTACCACTTATCTCGTTAGCAATAATCACGTAACCTTTATTGTCTGGACTGTCTGCTTTGTCAATATAAATAATACCTTCAGCACCAAAATCACCAGAATAGGCAGATGTGCTTCGGTTGTTTTTATAGTCTGTAAACGTAACATTGTTCGGGTCGGTTACGTTGTAAACCATTACACCACCAATACGTTCTAGTGCAATGAATGCAAAAGTTTGTCCGCCAATTGTAGCAACCGTTACACCTTCTGGCTCCGGACCTTTTGCTCTACTTCGTACTTTAGCTTTATTTTCTTCGTGATCAGAGTTAAATATGGTTGGATAATGTTCTGCCGTGTACATTTCGAAATCGTCTCCGCTATCAAAAACAATTGCTTTGGTATCTGCATTGAAAATAGAGAACGAACGCGCTCCAACAGAACGAATTTTTTCGAATTTTCCGTCGTTATCCAAATCACCATTAAGGTTTATAGCTCTGAATCTCCCTAAATTATGAGGTTGTTTTAATACAGAAGCATTCGGAAACAATGTTTCGTCTAATAAATAATATGTTGCGCTAACAGCAACTCGCTCTTCAAAATCATCGTATTCTTTTTCATCACCTTCATTAGCTGTAATTAGATAATTTGTATTGTTTACTGTAAAGCTTGCAACAGCATCTGGAATATAGTACGATTCTACCGGCCAGTTTGCAATTAAGATCTCTCCGTTGTTGTCTGATGCATCAAAACCGTTGTGAGGTAAACTCATATCTTTTGTGCCCAAAGCCCAAAGCGAAGTAATGCTTTTATTTGTTAGGTTGATTTCTGCAATGGCGTTGTTTTCTTGTAAAGTAACCCATGCTTTTTTACAATCGTCACTCACAGTAATATATTCAGGTTCTAAATCTTGCGATAAGGTACTTGTTGATTTTGTTTTACGAACACCTTGTTGAATCAATTGAGTCTCCTGACTGTTAAAAGTAGTGAAGTTTAAAGTAGTTACGTGGTTTTGTGATAAGGGATTGATGCCTGCAGAAAGATCTATAATAGAAACCGATCCTTCAGGATCTACCGAATAATCTGAATTTGGTTGTCCTTCGTTTGCCGTTAATACTTTTGTTCCGTCTTTTGTAAAAACAATATTATCTGGCAATACGCCAACGGTTACCTGTTTTTTGTACACACCATCTGTATCAAAGAAAACAACTGTTCCGTTGTTCGTAGCTATGGTACTTGGCGATGCTACAGCTACAATTCCGTTTTTAACGGCAACACTGGTAATTCCTCCGTACGGACTCATATCAATCGACTTTACTTTTGAAGGAGTTGCAGGTTTTGAAAAATCAATGATATCTAAATAACCAGCATTAGCACTTGTTGCAAATAATCTTTGTGTTACCGGATCGTGCACTACAATTTCTGTAGAACTTGAATTTGTTCCCGAAGGATCAAAACTTACCAAATAATCCAGCTCAATTTCATTGGTAGGGACAGGTGCTTTACGATCATTATCTATTATATATAAGGTAAAGTACGGATCACTCTCAATTGTTAATCCAATAGGATTTTCTAGAGCCAGTACTACATATTCTGCCTGTTGTTCCTCATTTGTATCATCAATAATCGGAATACTGATGGTTTTTGTATTTCCTGTTAATGAATCAATTTGTATGGTTTGTGTTTGCAGGGTAAAATCGTTAATATCTGCAGTACTAAATGGTGCGGTTTTAACCACCAGATCAAAAGATGCTGTACCTGCATTTTCAACTTTTATATCTATTGTCGCCGTACCTACATCTTCGTTAACCGATTTAAATTTCGTTAGAAAACTCACTTTTGGCGGTATTACAGGTGTCGTACCCGGAGTGTAAGCTTCCAATGTAAAGTTATCAAATCGGTTGTTTCCACCTGTTCCTCCCGAACCTTGAGAAAACTCTACTTTCAATTTAAAGTTTGGATTATTGTCAGCGTTAGCTATACTGTTAAAATCTAATGTTTGTAAAGCAGGCGTACCGTCAGGTGGGTTTATTGTTGTAAAGGTTGTATAGGTAATACCGTCTGTTGAATACGACCAAGTCTGAGTTCCTGCACCAGAGCCAGAACGACGGGTAGTAAACTTAACAATAGGATTTTCGTATCCGGTTGTAGGTAGGCTAAATACCAAACTACCGCCGATTGGATCGTTAAAGCGAAGGTGAGTTCCGGGTACGTCATTGTTTTTGTTGTTTAAATTGTTTATGTCGAAATCATTACCGGTACCTTTTGAGTAATCAAAAAATGTGGCAGCTCCCAAAGTATGAGTTAAAGAAGCTGTTGGTACCAAAGATAGGCTTGGCGTGCTGATTGTTTGAACGGAAGCCGGGTTATTAAAATTCCAATAGTGCAGCAATGTTTGCGCATAAAGGTTAAATCCTGAAAATAGGAACGTTGCAATAAAGCAGATAGGTGTAATTTTTTTCATTTTTAGTTGATTTGTGCAGCAAAGCTGACAAAATAAACATGAAATACGATTATGCAGATACTATGAAATAATTATTTTAATGTTAGTTATTTAATAGTTATGTAAGATTTAGTGTTTGTAATTTAATGAGTATAATTCCATATGCGTATTTATAATTATTTAAATTTATTATAAAGTAAGATCCTTACTGAAGAAGATATCATCAATAAAACAATAACTTTAGTGAATTGGCAGAAATATAATAGTTTGTAATCAAATAATTTATAATTTTTCGATTTAAATTTACTGTAAGTATGAAGGGGGAACTTTTGCTTACTGGAAATAAATTTTTGGGGTATATGAAAAAACTACAAATAACATTATTGTCAATTTGTTTGGGGATGAGCGTTTTTACTTGGCAATATACAACAGCGGCTGCACCAACAGTGTGGAATACGCTGAACAATACAATTTACAGCGGACAAGTATCTGTTAACAATCCTGTTTTAAGCATATCGCATGCTACGCCTGCTTTAAATGGTGTTAAAGTGCGGTTGAAAGCGACAAACAGTAATAACTGTGAAAGTACGTCTAATAAGATAAATATCGAAATTAAAAATTGTGTAGCTATCACAAACCCGATGCTTCCTAATAAAGCAGGAAAAATAGTTCTTTAACTGTGCAGGATTTTATCAATTGATTAAATTTTGTGCAGTGACTAAACAACAGACTGTTATCAGTCTTAAAAATTTTTAATTAGATGTTTGATCTAACTGTTTGAATAAAGAAATATGTGATTGTTTGATTAATGAAGAAAGGTTATGGAATTTAAATATAAAGATATTCATATTGGGCACCTTATTTTTCAGTTGGTTTCCGAAAAAGGGATTGATGATGACCGTATCGTGAAATTCCTAAAGGTTCCTCCAAGTAAAATTAAGGAAATGTATCAATCAAAAGATTTGGGTACAGAAATGTTATTGCTTTGGTGTAAATTGTTAGAATACGATTTCTTCAGAATTTATTCGCAACACTTAGTGCTCTACGCACCACCGGCATCTTTAAACTATAAGAAAAAAGATACTGTTTCTGGTCTGCCACAGTTTCGTAAAAATGTTTATACAACCGAAATTATAGACTTTATAGTTGAATTATATCAAAGAAAAGAAATGACGCAAAAAGAAATAATGGATAAGTATAATATCCCAAAAACAACATTATACAAATGGATAAAAAAGCACAACAAAGAGTTATAATTCCAAATTATAAAAGGATCTATGAGGATTTGCTTGATAGAAAGTATCCGCATAAAAAAGAAGCATGTAAGGCTGTTTTAGCAAAAGAAAAGCTTTCTTCAATGGATGTCTTTTTATTGAACGATTTAATTTTTGGAACAAATGAGAATCATGAAAACGATCCCAGATACCGTTCGTATGATGACGCTTCTATCTTTAAAATCCTTCAATATCAAAAAAAGCATAAGTTAAATAATACAGAACTGGCAGAGTATTTTGGCTTAAGCCGCAATACGGTTGCCAAATGGAAAAAGATGTTTCAGTTTTAAACTGATTTTGATTATAAATTGAAATTCATATTTCATAATCAATAAGATACGAGCGTTTTTTTAAGAAAAATATTAGCTGCTTTTGAAATGAAAGGGGAAGTGGAGGTATAGTGGTATTTAAGCTTTTGGTAGCCTGTCCCGATCACTATCGGGAGGTGTCAAAATGGTGTAATTATCTTTAAAACACATTGGTTGGTCGATGAGGTCACTGAGCCCATGGTTGTTGAGTTTAACGAAATATCTCCAATATATAACACCAAATAGTTCTTTAAACACACCCCACACCAAACATCAAGCACCACTCATTTGTGTATATTTCTAAGTTATCAACGTAATTTCACGTACAACAAATCAAGTTATAATCTGTGCATCCGTGGGATAAAATCCTTCCAGCGGTGCCTGAGGCGGTTGCTGAGTTAATCGAAGCATCGAAGTGTCGAAGGAACACCCACACCAAACATCCAGCACCCAACATATAAACGAAAAACAAACCAAAAAAAGGGACTGTCTCATCCAAGACACCCCCTTTTCAATTATTAATCCTTTTTTTTACGTAGCCATTTGGCTGCTAGCGCCAGCAGTCTGCCAAAAAGGTAGCTCGTCAGCGTACCAATGACAGCCAGTAAAACCGTCTTAAATACATCTGCTTGCAGCAGACTGTACGAACACGAAAGCAGCATGCCGCCCATAAACCAGTTTCTGCCCTCAGCCATTGCCCTCTTTTTTTACCGAAGCTTTTGCGTCATCAACAGTGATCTGCGATACTGCCGACAATACGCCGCCGGCAACTGCCAGATAGCCTGCAATATTTACCACTGCTACCGGCAGCCCTATCGGCGCGGTTAAAATAGTTCCTGCTACGGCTGCTAATACCAGTCCTACGGTTCGCAGGGTTTTAAAAAATTTCGGAGTCGGTGCCATGGCACGATCCATCACATTATTGTTTTTCATTTTCTAAGATATTTGAAGTTATACATATAGTAATTGAACCGTTTCGTCGGTACGGTTCCAACACGTCCGTCAGTTTCTGCATTGCCTTCCGCGATTCCGTGCCTTTTCCTTCGCCGGTGAATTGTGTTACCGGTGCAATGCAGCCCTGTTGTTCCTTCTGTGCATCGTTCGCTGGGTGTATCAGTATAAAGCTGCGGTTGGGAACATCAAGCAATACAAAATGCCATTTGAATTTTTCCGAATACCTTTTTCTCAAAACATAAGTTCCTTCAGGTATGCACGAAACACGCCTTTTGTTATCCCGCCACGGCAGCTCAATGGTGTAGGCAATATGCTTTCCGTTTAGGGTAAGTTCACCGTGCACCGCAGTTGCCAGATAAATACGTTTAAGCACCAGCATATTACTGCTTGTTAAGGTTAACCACAGCCAGTGCGTTAAACGAACCGTTGTTCAGCATATAGAACACACCGTTTATTTCCTGGTAAAATTCAACACCCAAAAGCAGCACCAAGGGCAATTCGCTCGCTGCCGTAAGTGCCAGGTTTAGCGTTAAGGCAGGCATTGTGGTATTGTCCCACGGAATTTCTGCGGTTCCTGTATAAACCGTTAAGGAGTTTCCTGCTTGGAAATCTACTTCAGAGGCACCTGCAACAATTTTAAAATGCGTTGTTCCTGCCGGTGCACTGATCATCTGTTCTGGGACAAGTTCTGGCAGTTCCACACTTACCGCCCCAGATGCACGATCAATAGATGCGTTGTAAGGCACGTAAAGGGTATTGCTTAAAAGCCCGTTACTGTTAAACTCAAATCCTCGCAACAGCTCAAAATTTCCTGCAACCGGTGTGCGTTCGCCACGGGCGTTAACCGTATCGGTTTTAATAATTGTCATCAGCTCCTTAACTAATCTGCTTACCACACGTTTGTCCGATGTATTGTTCAACATAGGTCTAAAAGCACTGCGCAGGTACTTTCCGTAGGTGCCGGCTCTTCCAAATTCACTTCCGTTTTCACGGGTGCGTTTAAATGCAGGGTCTCTCGCAATACGCTTTTTGTCTACCCCGCCTTTCTCGCGTGCCAAATGTCCGTCTTTGGTCTTGTAAAAGGTAACGCCACCCAGGGTGCCCTTAATTTTAAAAATACCATCTTGATTTGCCATAATTTAAAATTTTTTAAAATGAATAAAAATGTTTGTGGTTCCTTTCGTTGCAACGTATGTAGGATTACCTGTGACAAAGTTGTGCATAAAACCAAATTACTTTTGTAAGATGGAACTTAGTGTCATCACGTGGCGTTAAATGTCAGTATATGGTTTGTTCTTGTAATTAAGGCTGTTAAAAAGAAATGAGCCCAAAGTTCTTTTGTGCTACATGGTTAAGCCCTATTTAAGCTTTGACTGATTTTAATAAATACCGAATTAATATCGTAAATGGTCTATATACTAGCGGTATGAGCTTTTTATTGAGTATCGAACCAATGCATGAAGTGTATGCAGATCGGGGTGCAAAGCACCGTTTCGATCAGGTAGCTTTAAAATTGAATTTCGACCAATCAAAAGGTCGCCGCAATAAGAGATTTTTGCTTCTTTTCATCCGAAATCGTCAGATTCACGACTTCCAAGCTGTAAGATATAGCCTGGGCGTAAAAGAAGAGAAAGGCCGAGATGTACAATTAACAATAAAAGTGATTAATAACTGAGAATAACCAATACACCACAATAAAAAACATGCATCACAAATGAATAACGAAGAATACCAACTTGCTGTCACCCTGAACTTGATTCAGGGTCTCACAAGTAGATAATTTACAATATTAAAAAAGAACTTTATGCTAACCTAATTATTGTGTTTTTGTTCTCATATTTAAATAATGTACGTAAAAGAAAAAAATAAAGTTAAAGTAATGACAAATTACAATTGTAAAAACAGAAGGTATTAGATTTTTGATTGAGAACTGAATAAACTACTCAGGAGAAGTAAAGCGCCATTATAATTAAAACGATTGTCAATTAATTGAAGAATGCGTAAAATAATCGGGGAACATCACCGGTAAAAGTTACCGTCAAAGCATCCGTATGCTAAAAGCGGTAAGGCAATTGTTCAATAAACCCGAAAACAGTTACGTATCGGTTACCGAATTCTGTCTGTACAGCGGACTCACGTATCAGGAAGTCGCAGAGTTTCTGGATTGAATTTAGTGACCTGACCTTAATAAATTAAAAAGTGACTATCAGGAACATTTTACCAAAATATACCTGATATACAGATAGCCGTCACTTCGAGTAGATTTTTCATAATGAAGTGGAGAAAAATTGTATCGAGAAGTTTTATATGGAAAGTTCTCGACAGGCTCCTTTAGATTTGCATTTGTAAAATAAGTAAATTTATCATGAAGAGAAAAGTGTTTAAGTAAACTATCATTTGCTCAGAGAAAAACTCATAGTTCGAACTGACGAAAGTTTGATAAATTATATTTGGTATAAACTTTCCGATAATCATTAATTAAAATTCATATAAATTATTTTTCTTCAATTTCTTTACCTCAGCTTTCAGTTCCTTAAGCATCTCTATAATCTGCAGCTGATCCATGTTAAAATCATCTTTTGTGAACTCGTCTGTCGAAATGCTGCAGGCATACTCCCATATCTCAAAAATATCTGCTAGGGGTATGCTGTAAGGTTCGTAAAAAGTATTGTCTGCGGCTACGGTAATGGTTTCTTCTTCCGTTTTCACCAATCTTTTATAAGTAATACCCTCGGTTCGGGTAACAAACAGATAGCTTTTCCCTTTTTTCAGTTCGGTTGCCTTTTCAAGATATTTTCCAATAATAAATGCTCCGTCTTTATACGGTGGCATCGAATCTCCTTCAACGGGAAATGCACGGTAGGTACCCGCTCCAAGAAAGGGCAGGGAAATGGTTTGTAGGTTTGCAATATATTCGGGATCTGCATAACCGTTCAAGTAACCCATTGATGCTTTATGTGGAATGATCTCAATAATATTCTCTCCATTATGATCCACTTTAACAGGCAGCAGTATGCGGTTGTCCGGCAGTTCCATAATTTCCTTCAGCGGAATTTTACGCAGGTCGGCAGAAACCATCAGGTCTATACTTATGTGGAAGTATCTGGACATCCTTATAAGCAGTTCCACGGGTGGTTCCGATGTTGCGTCTTCGTATTTTGCATACCTTACGCGGGTAATAATTAAATCATTTGCCACCTTATTTTGGGAAAACCCAAGTTGGGCACGCAGATACCTTATGTTTTCTGATAAAATAGACATTGATACAATTTGTATCAGCAAATATAATTAATTTTGATACACAGTGTACTAATTTTGTTTCTGTAATAACATTGGTAATATGGAGCGGGCAATTGTGCACATGGATATGGATACGTTTTTTGTATCGTGCGAACGTTTGGGAAACAGCAGTTTATATAATCTTCCGGTCATCATTGGCGGTGGCGACAGGGGAGTGGTGGCATCGTGTTCGTACGAAGCCAGGTATTTTGGCGTACGTTCTGCCATGCCGCTTAAAATGGCACTGCGTCTGTGCCCCGAAGCAAAAGTGATCAAAGGCGATATGGAGAAATATTCCCATTTGTCACGCACCGTTACCGAAATCATCGAAGAGAAGGCACCCGTGGTCGAAAAGGCAAGCATAGACGAGCATTATCTGGATATTACAGGGATCGACAGGTTCTTCGGTGCTTATCAGTGGACGCAGGAACTCATGCAGTCGGTAACCCGGCACACGGGGCTTCCTGTTTCTTTTGCCTTATCAGTAAATAAAACGGTGGCGAAAATAGGTACGGGCGAATCCAAACCTGCCGGTAAAAGAGAAATAGCTTCTAACGGCGTCCGTCCGTTTCTCAATCCGCTGTCCATAAAAAAAATACCCATGCTGGGCGATGCTACCTTCCAGCTGCTTTCAAGAATAGGTGTTCGCCAAATACATACATTAGCTGAAATGCCTGTGGAGGTACTGCAGCAGATGATCGGTAAAAACGGGATCGATTTGTGGAAAAAGGCAAACGGGATCGATTTCTCGCAGGTAGAACCTTATACCGAACGCAAGTCGGTTTCAACAGAACATACCTTTGATCAGGATACCATAGACCTGAACATGCTCCACGCGCTCATCAGCGGTATGGTAGAAAAACTGGCTTATCAGCTGCGCTGCGAACAATGGCTGGTTTCTACCGTAGTGGTAAAAATCCGCTATGCCAATTTCGATACCGAAACAAAACAGGCAAAAATTGCATACACATCTGCAGACAACATCCTTACAAAAACAGTAAGGGAACTCTTTAACAGGCTGTACAGCCGCCGTATGCGCATCCGCCTCATCGGTATCCGTTTTACGGGACTGGTACGCGGAAACCTGCAGATCAACCTGTTTGAAGACACGCAGGAAATGGCGGCTCTTTATCAGGCAATGGACCGCATCAAGAACAGGTTCGGATACGATAAGGTAGGGCGTGCCGCCGGTTTTAATTTTAACGCTAAAGAAAACAGCTAACCATGTATATAAACTGCCATTCTTATCATAGCCTCAGGTACGGGACTCTTTCGGTAAACGATCTCGTTTCTCAGTCTCAAGCCTGTGATGTAAAGGTGCTTGCGCTTACCGATATCAATACGGTAACCGGAATTTACGATTTTGTAAAAGCCTGTGAACAGGCAGATATAAAGCCCGTTGTAGGAATGGAATTCCGATCAGATAATCGTTTGCTCTATATCGGGCTGGCAAAAAACCGTGCAGGCATCGGCGAAATGTGCAGGCTGCTTACCGCACGCAACTGTGATGGGGCTCAACTACAGCAAAAAGCACCGGAATTTGAAAATGTATATGTTATTTATCCTTTTTCAAACCGTCCGAAGACACTCAGGCAGAATGAGTTTATAGGGGTCAGACCCGAACAGCTTAATTTTCTCATTCAAAAAGAATGGCAGGAATACCTTCCCAAAATGGTCATTTGGAGTCCGGTGACCGTTTCCGGAAAAAACGAACATAACCTGCACAGGATCTTACGGGCAATTGATCAGAATGTTGTATTATCTAAACTGTCCGAAGATGATTTTTGCAGCATAAGCGAAACCATGCTGCCTGTAAACGAGCTTTTACGCCTATACAAAAATCATCCTGAAATTGTAGCTAATACTGAGAAAATATTACAAGATTGCCATTTTGAATTTGTATATAGAACCCCGAAAAATAAAAAGCATTTTACAGGAAGTAGGGAAAGTGATAAGGAACTTTTGCAAAAGTTGGCAACGGAAGGTTTTAAGAGAAGGTATGAGGAAGAAAATATTGTTGCAATAAAGCGTATCGAAAAAGAATTAAAGGTAATCCATGAACTGGAATTCAGTGGTTATTTCCTCATCACATGGGATATTGTACGGTATAGTACCAGTTTGGGATTGATGCACATTGGACGTGGCAGCGGTGCCAACAGCATCATTGCCTATTGCTTGGGTATTACCGATATTTGTCCTATAGAGCTCGATCTTTATTTTGAACGCTTCCTGAATCTGAACCGTAAAACCCCGCCCGATTTTGATATCGATTGGAGTTGGCAGGACCGAAATACCATCTTGGAATATATTTTCAACCGTTACGGCAAAGACCATGTAGCCTTTTGTGGTACCAACGTAGAATTCAAATACCGTTCTATCTTCCGTGAAGTAGGTAAAGTGTTCGGACTCCCAAAAGAGGAACTTGATGCACTTGCAAAGAATCCAATGGAACGGCACGACGATAATTCGGTGGTAAAACTGGTACATAAATATGGGAAAATGTTGGAAAAATATCCCAACCAGCGCAGCATGCATTCCTGCGGTATCATTATTTCCGAAGAACCCATTACCAACTACACCGCACTCGAAATGCCGCCTAAAGGTTTTCCCATCGTTCAGTTCGATATGCACATTGCAGAAGACATCGGTTTCGAAAAATTCGATATTTTAAGCCAAAGGGGCATCGGCAGCATCAACGATGCGGTAAAGCTGATCGAACAAAATCGGGGCATTACGGTAGATATCCGGGATACGTCCATTTCTAAAAATGAGAAGCAGTGTAACGAATTCCTGAGCCGTGGACAAACCATAGGCTGTTTCTATATAGAATCTCCCGCCATGCGCGGTTTGCTCAGAAGGCTTAAGTGCGACAACTATAAAACGCTGGTGGCGGCATCATCCATCATCCGCCCGGGAGTGGCACAGTCGGGTATGATGAAAGAATACATCTTCCGACACAACTACCCCGATCAGTTCGAATATTTCCACGAGGTGTTTCAGGAACATCTGGGTGATACCTACGGTATTATGGTGTATCAGGAAGACGTCATCAAAATCGCCATGCATTTCGGCGGACTCACAGCTGCAGACGGAGACATCCTGCGAAGGGCAATGAGCGGCAAGGGGCGCTCGCTGGCTGCATTACAGAAGGTGAAAGATAATTTCTTTACCGCCTGTGCTAAAAAAGGGCATAGCGAAGCATTAAGCCGCGAAGTGTACCGTCAGATCGAATCCTTTGCAGGCTATTCGTTCTGCAAAGCGCATTCGGCTTCCTATGCTGTAGAAAGTTACCAGAGCCTGTATCTTAAAGTGTATTACCCTTTGGAGTTCATGGTGGCGGTCATCAACAACATGGGGGGCTTTTACCGTACCGAAGTCTACGTACACGAAGCTCGTATGTCGGGTGCCGTAATTTTAAACCCTTGTATCAATAACAGCGAATACAACACCACGATTTACGGTAACAATGTGTATTTGGGATTTATGCACCTGCAGGGACTCGAAAGTAAGTTGGGTGAACACATACCCAAAGAACGTAAGCGCAACGGTGATTATAGTTCTCTGGAAGATTTTATCCGCCGCATTCCTATCGGTATCGAAGCAGTACAGATACTTATCTTTATTGGTGCATTCCGTTTCACGGGCAAGAATAAAAACGAGCTGCTGGTACAGGCACGGTTGCTTTTGGTAAACTTTAAACCCGAAAACCGCAGCTTGATGCTGTTGGAAGAGCCGGCAAAAGAGTTTAAACTTCCTGAATTATCCCGGTCATGTTTTGAAGATGCGTTTGATGAAATTGAGTTAATTGGTTTTACGGTATCCTGCACACCTTTCGATCTGCTGCAGACAAAGCATAGGGGTGAAGTTATGGCTAAAGACCTGATACACCATCACAAAGGCGAAGTAAAGATGCTGGCATACCTTATTTCCCGTAAACACGTACCCACAAAAAAAGGGGCTATGTTCTTTGGTACCTGGATCGATGTGGAAGGAAACTATTTCGATACGGCACATTTTCCCGATTGTCTGGAACAATATCCCTTTCAAGGAGGCGGTTGTTATTTATTATTGGGCAAGGTAGAGGTCGACTATCATTTTCCTACAATAACGATAATTAAAATGGCAAAAATGCCGTTCATCCCCGATCCGCGTTATTCGCACGACAAACAGCGCGAATTCGATGTGCATCGTCAGATAAAGGAAGATGTTTCCATGACACATCGCAAACCTTATCCGCAGGAACATGAGATAGGATTGCCTAGACGTAAGATCAATGAACAGTACAACATTAAAGATGTAATGAACAACAAACAGTAATCGAGAACAAAAACAGTAAATATCAAAAACAAATTATTATATGTATTGCGAATCAAAGCGCCATTAGTGAGAAAACAATAGTTGAACCGACGAAGAGAGCGTAAGATGATCGGGGAGCGGAGCGACGTTTCGATCAGATAGTGAACAAGGAAAAGTTCAACTGTTTTTGAACTGAGGCAAGACCAAAAAGAAAAGACTTTTGCTTCTTTTAGTCTATTAAAAGAAGAGGAAAACCGAAGTGTATCTGCTACTGATATAGAGATTTTGAAGACAGATATTTCTACCACTCCAAATCTTGTTCAGTGAGTTTGTGGTTGCTTAGCTCGTCGAAGTATCGTACTGCCGTCAATTCAAGCGATAGTCGAGAACAGATACATCCAAACTAAAAATAACAGTTTGCTGTTACCCTTGCTATACAAGGGATCACACACGCAGAGTGTATACGCACTCTAACATAATTACAAAAGAAAATAATACCCAAGCAAGGCTAATCAGATTTATTCCCAAAATGGATCAAAATATAGAAACAATAAGAAAAAAATATATGAAACTTTTTAACGATACCGAACTATTTACAACAGGCAGCAGAGGAACCAAAGAGTTTAATCTGCCAGATGCCGACGTAATGCTGATTGATAATTTTTTCGGCAAGGAAGAATCCGACAATTTTTATGATAAGTTATTAACCGCAACCCCATGGCGTGAATATGAAATGCCAATGTACGATAAAATTGTTACGGCACCCCGAATGATTTCCTGGCATCAGGATAAAGAAGAGAATATACCCTCGGGTAATGCACCCGAATTTACTGCCGACCTGAATAAAATCCGCGAGCGGGTAGAAACAGAAACTAATCTAAAGTTCAATGCCGTGCTTTTAAACCTGTACCGCAATGGCAGCGACAGTGTCTCATGGCACAGTGATAAGATCGAAAGGTCGGGTAGCAATCCAATCATCGCATCGGTAACTTTCGGCGAAACACGCATGTTTCGCTTAAGGCATAAATTTAGGAAAGAGGTGCCTCAGGTTGATATACCGTTGTATCACGGCTCGTTCCTGATAATGGCAGGCAAAACCAACAGTTTCTGGGAACATGCCGTCCCAAAAACTTCAAAAGAAGCGCTGCCACGAATTAATCTTACATTTAGAAGAGTCATAAGATGAGGTGAAAATTTTTTAGTAAATTCAAACGTCATCAGGTGTCAGCCAATTGCTGATTAAAATCGTAAATTTGAAACAGATACATTAAAATAGATTACAGGGATCATAGCAAATGAAGAAGATGGAATATGCGGTGGTAGATATAGAAACTACGGGCGGAAATGCAGGCGGAAGCAGAATAACCGAAATAGCTGTGCTTATACATAATGGAAAGGAAGTGATCGAACGTTGGGAAACCCTTGTAAATCCGCAACAGCATATACCATTATACA